>CABUBS010000011.1 GCA_902489855.1 uncultured Collinsella sp. | reverse complement strand
GCATCATGGGCGTCCCGAGCGAGGTCCCGCCTACAATGAGGGCATCGGCCGCGGCGATGGCGACAACGGCACCGGTCAACACATGCTCGTCGAGCGGCTCTTCGTAGAGCACCACATCGGGCTTGATGCGACCACCGCACGCGGGGCACACGGGCACGCCCGCGGCGTCCTCGTGCTCGCGCGAGCAAATCCACTCGGCGCTATAGACCGCTCCGCACGACTGGCAAATGTTGCGATGGACCGATCCGTGCAACTCAAACACGCGCTGCGAGCCCGCCATCTGATGCAAGCCGTCGATGTTTTGCGTCACCACGGCGTCGAGCTTGCCGGCTCGCTCCAGTTCGGCCAGCTTGGTGTGGCAGCGGTTGGGCTTAGCGTTAAGCGCGATCATCTTGGTTCGGTAAAAGTCGAAGAACTCCGCCGGATGTGTCTCGTAAAAGCTGTGCGACAGCATGGTCTCGGGCGGATAGGCAAACTGCTGGTGATACAGGCCGTCCACGCTGCGAAAATCGGGGATGCCGCTTGCCGTGGAAACACCAGCGCCGCCAAAGAACACCACGCGCTCGTGGGTATTGAACAGCTCCGCCAGCGCGGCGGAGGCCTGCCTGGGGTCCGATATTGCCTGCGTCATATGAGTCCTCCGTCCTTGTTAGTCGGGCAGCGTTGGGCGACGTCCCAGCATGCGGCCTTTAAGTCAGCATGCGCGGAGCCCACCCCGCCCCTGTTGCGCTAATCTTAAGCCTGCCAACCCCGTCGAAAGGACACCATGCCTCAGACTTACACCTTTGCCTCGTGGAACGTCAACGGCCTGCGCGCCGTGCTCAAAAAGGACCCGAGCTTTATCCAGATCGCGCAAGAACTCGACGTCGATATCCTGGCGCTGCAAGAGACCAAGCTGCAAGAAGGCCAGGTCGATATTGACCTGCCCGGTTATCACCAAACCTGGAGCTACGCCGAGCGTAAAGGCTATTCGGGCACTGCGGTCTTTAGCCGCCAGGAACCGCTGCGCGTACTGCGTGCCGATGCGCTGCTGCCCTACGCCGGCGAGGGCGAGGCGGCCGAGCTCGTCGCCCAAGCCGCAACCGAGGGCCGCGTCTGCGCGCTCGAGTTCGACAAGTTTTGGTTTGTCGACGTCTATACGCCCAACGCGCAAAATGAGCTCGCGCGCATCGACGTGCGCATGGCCTGGGATGATGCCTATCGCGGCTTTTTGACGGGACTCGAGCGCGAGACCGGCAAGCCCGTCGTGACCTGTGGCGACTTTAACGTGGCGCACGAGGAAATCGACCTTAAGAACCCCAAGTCCAACCGCGGCAACGCGGGCTTTTCGGACGAGGAGCGCGGCAAGTTTACCGAGCTACTCAATGCCGGTTTTACCGACACCTGGCGCGCGGCCAATCCGGACGTCGAAGGCGTCTACAGCTGGTGGAGTTATCGTTTTAACGCCCGCAAGAACAACGCCGGCTGGCGCATCGACTACTTCTTGGTGAGCGACACAATCGCTGGCAACGTACGCGACACCGGCATCCGCGGCGACATCTTCGGCAGCGACCACTGCCCCGTCACCCTCACGCTAGAGCTCTAGCCCCAAGTAATTCCTGGGGGACGGAGGAAAACAGATCATGTGACCCCTCTCCCCCTATAAGCTGCGGTGGAATAGTTCCTGTTTGGGCAGCAAATAGCCAAAAACGAGAACTATTCCACCGCAAGTTCGTGAGGAAACGCGAAATGCCCTACAGCCCGTACTTCACGACGACGCGGTTGATGCGGCGACACCAGGGCTTGTACAGAGCGGCCAAAAACACGCAGGTCGCGAGTCCGTGCGTGATATCGAACGGTACGGCGGTGGCAAGACGCGCTATGGCGCCCGTCCACGTGAGCGGCTGCACAAAACCGATGATGTCATACGCGTTGATCACGACGCCATACAGCAGGCCCGACGCAAAGCCATACGCCAACAGCGCCGGCATTCGCACGGTTCCATCGGCGCGGTCAAACGCGCCCGCATGCGCCAGTGCGCCACCGATATAGCCCACCAGACCCCAGGCATACATCTGCCACGGCGTCCACATGCCCTGCCCAAAAAAGAAATTGCTGGTCAGCGCTGCCAACGCGCCGACCATAAAACCATTGCGACGGCCAAGTGTCGCACCCGCGATAATGGCGATAGCGCTCACGGGCTTAAAATCGGGAATGGGCCCAAACAGGATGCGCCCCGCCGCGGCCAGCGCCGCCAGCACCAGCGTGGGCATGATCTGGCGCAGGCCTGGACGTGATGTCTCATAGCCCGCAAAAAACAGTGCGAGCACGAGCGCCACTACAACCAGCATGGCAAGCGCCGCCTGCTCAATGCCCGCCAGCAACGCCGCAGTCATCACCGCTGGCACCGCCAACAACAGCGGGATCTCCATTTTTGTGAGTAGGCGTGAGGCGCGATGATCCGTCATCCCATCACGCCCTATAAAACACGTTGTCGGCAAAGAAATCTGCCGGAGGCTCCATGCAGGCGATCTCGCCGTCGAACATCATGGCGACGTCGTCGGACACCTGCTCGGCAAAGTCTAAGTCGTGCGTGGCCATGATGACGGTACCGCCGGCGTTCGCATGGTCACGCAGGGCGCGGGCGATGATGCGGCGGCTGGCCAGGTCCAGACCCTTGGTAGGCTCATCGAGCAATAGCAGTTCGGGGCCGATTAGCAGTAGCTTTGCCAACGCAAGCAGTTGGCGCTGTCCGCCCGAAAGGTCATAGGGGTGGCGTTCCCCTAAGCCCGCGAGCCCCAGACTCACCGCACGCTCCCGCGCCATATCCTCGCCGTACCCGCAGGTCGAGGCCCATTCCATCAGCTCATCGCGAACCGTCTCGGCAACCAGCAATGCTTTGGGATTCTGAGGCAACAGCGCCGCCGAGGCCGCTCCGCGCACCATGCGGCCGCGCTGCAGCTTGGCGGTCTTGGCCAGCACCGAAAGCATCGTCGACTTGCCGCAGCCGTTTCCGCCCACGACTGCATGCACCGCGCCAGCCGAAAACGACGCATCGAGCCCGCGCAACACCCAACCGCCCGCGCGATCGTAGCGAAACCAGCCTTCCGACAGGGTGGTAGCCGACCCAGCGTGCATTTTTTGGAGTATTCTGCTTCCATCCGTGCGCGGAAAGGCTTCCGAGCCGTTCTCGAGCGACGTTTGCGCCACAAATTCGGACGATTTGTCCAATTCCGAACTTTTTTTCGCGCTCGATACGTCCCCGGGCGGCTCCAGAGAGTCCAAATTGTCCTCACGCCTGCTGAATACTCCGTTTTTTGCACATCGGATGGCACCCCACCCCAACATGTCATCGGAAAACAGCGATTCTCGGCGTCCCAAAGAAGCCATATCTGCCACCTCGCGCACGCGGCCGCCCTCAATCCGATACGCGCACGTCGCATATTCGAGCATCGGGCGCGGCTGGTGCGTTGCCACAACAACCGTGCAACCCAGCTCGCGGTTCACGCGAAACAGCGCGTGCAGAAAATTTTTCTCGGCAACAGGATCGAGCTGGGACGTGGGCTCGTCGAGCAGCAGCACGCGCGGGCGCAAGGCCAGCACGGCCGCCAACGACAGCAGCTGCTTGCGTCCGCCCGAAAGCGTATCGGTATCGCGGTGGAGCCAATCCTCCAGCCCAAAGAAATAGCTGGTCTCGGCTACGCGACGGCGCATCTCGTCGCGCGACATACCCAGATTTTCCAGGCCAAACGCCATCTCGTGCCACACGGTCTCGCACACGATCTGGTTCTCGGGATCCTGAAACACGTAGCCCACGCGCTCTGCGGACGCCCGGACGTCCATATCGGCAACGTTCTCACCCAGCACGCGCGCATCACCAGTGCGCTCGCCCGCCGGAGCGATCTCGGGCTTGAGCAGCGACAGCAGCGTCGATTTGCCCGACCCGGTACCGCCAACAAGCAGCGCAAACGCACCTTGGGAAACACGCCAATCAAGTCCCTCGAGCACCGGTGCCTCGGCCCCGGGGTAGGCAAAACTAAGGCCTCGCACCTCAATCGCCGGCGCGGCCGAGCCATATGCCACACCCGCCGCCGAGCTCCTATCCAACCGAGCCATCAGCCGAACCTCTTCTCATCAATCGCATGCAACGCACAAGGCAGCACCATCCAGGCAGCGTACACGACATAGCCCGGCCACGGCGCCGGCACCGAGAGCTGCGGATAAAACGAATACTGCGTCGTCGCGGTCCACGCCACTGCCGCCGTGGCCACGCCAAACAACGCAAGCCCAACCAGCGCGGCAACGTCGCTGCGCCCCAGTCGATACCGCGCATACGTCGTACGACGCGTCGCGGCACCCCACCCGCGCGAGCGCATCGCGTCCGCGCGCTCCAGCGAATCTTCCATGCCCCAGCCCATCAACACACTCGATGCCCGCAAACGCGAACGCACGGGGTCGGCCGGCGCGCGGCCCGGTGCATCGATCGCATCCTGCACCGCCAGCACCGTACGACCGCGGCGCAAAAACTGCGGGATAAGCCTCATGCACATCGAGATCATGAGCGCGATCACCGGCGCGGCATTACCCAGCAGCGCGAGCACCTTGTCGTATTCGAGCATCGACGCCGCGGCCTCAAACCACAGCACGCTCGCCACAAACAGCCCGCCCATGCACAGGCCGTAAACCATGCTCTCTAGATACACCGCACGCATGCCAATACGAAACAGCTCCGTCGAACCCGAAGCGCTAAACAGTGGATTGACCAGCGCGATAATCAAAATCACCGGCAGCTGCCAGCGGAGTGCGCCCAGCGTGCGGGCAGCCCCACGCGTCGCAAATCCATACGCCAGCCCGCCCGCAAGTGACAGCGCAATCAGCACCGGCTGCATCGAGAACATGGTGAGCCCCAGCGTCAGCACTATATAGAGTGCCGGCACAGCCGGATGCGACATCGAGAATGCCGCGACGGGCTCGCCGCCAAACCCCTCTCGTATGTTGTCCACGGGTACCCCCGTCCCCTCGCTCAAACGACAGCTCCGCAGCACCGCCAACGCCGCACGCAAGCAGCGCAAACGCCACGCCGGCGGCGCAAGCCTCAACCGCCGCAAACCAATCGTTACGCGCTCGTCATATGCCTGCGGTATCATATTGCGCCGTGTATCGTTTCCAAACACACGTCTCTATAACGTAACAGGAGATCACATGGACGCAACCGCAATTATCCTCGCTGCCGGCGAGGGCACCCGCATGAAGTCGAACCACTGCAAGGTTTCGCACAAGATCCTGGGTAAGCCCATGGTCCAGTGGATCGTCGACGCTACCATCAAGGCCGGCTGCAGCCGCGTCGTGGTTGTCATCGGCAGCCACGCCGACGAGATGCGCGCCCTCATCGACGGCGCCTACGCCAGCAGCGCCACCAAGGTCGAGTGCGTCGAGCAGACCGAGCGTCTGGGCACCGGTCACGCCGTGAAGGTCGCGCTCGAGGCCTGTGGCATCACGCAAGGCCCCGTCGTGGTGCTCAACGGCGACCTGCCGCTCATCACTGCCGACACCGTCGCCAAGTTCGCGCAGACCGTCGCCACCGGCGAGCTCGCCTGCACCGTCATGACCATGACCCCGCCCGATCCTTTTGGCTACGGCCGCATCAAGCTGGGTGCCGATGGTCAGATCGAGCGCATCATCGAGCAGAAGGACTGCACGCCCGAGCAGGCCGCCACGCTGCTGGAGTGCAACGCCGGCTGCTACGCCTTTGACGGCGCGCAGCTCGCCGCCCACATTAACGAGATCGGTAACGACAACGCGCAATCCGAGTACTACCTGCCCGACATGCTCGAGATCCTCAAAGGCCACGGCCAGGCTGTCTCCATCTTCCACTGCGACGACTACCGCGACGGCCTGGGCGTCAACAGCCGCATCCAGCTCGCACAGCTCACCGCCATCGCGCGCGACCGCATCAACGAGCACTGGATGGCCGAGGGCGTTACCTTCATCGACCCCACGCAGGCCTGGATCGGCCCCGATGCCACCATCGGCCGCGATACCGTCGTGTGGCCGCAGACGCACCTGATCGGCCACGTCACCGTGGGCGAGGAGTGCCAGCTCGGTCCCAACAGCCGCCTCACCGACACCACCGTCGGTAGCGGCTGCACCATCGATGAGACCATCGCCATTGAGGCCGTCATCGAGAACGGTGTCGACTGCGGCCCGCGCGCCTACCTGCGCCCGGGCACCCACATGCTCGACGGCTCCAAGGCCGGCACGCACGTGGAGATCAAGAAGTCCACGATCGGCGAGGGCTCCAAGGTGCCGCACCTGTCCTACATCGGCGACACCACCATGGGCTCCGGCGTCAACGTGGGCGCGGGCTCCATCACCTGCAACTACGATGGCGTGCACAAGCACAAGACCGTCATCGGCAAGGACGCCTTCATTGGCTCCGACACCATGATGGTCGCGCCCGCCCAGATCGGCGACGGCGCACTCGTGGCCGCCGGCTCCGTCATCACCGAGCCGGTCCCGGCCGACGCACTCGGTCTGGGCCGCGCCCGTCAGGTAAATATTGAGGGCTGGGCCGCCGATTACCGCCGCCGCCTGCACGAGGACGACGAGGTATAACGTTTTACCAAGCACAAAAGGAGCTGCTCCATGGGGGCGGCTCCTTTTTCTATCGTGACCTGCGCAACCGGATGAGTGGTCGGTTCGTGTCCGTTGGCGGTAAAGACGTTATCAGGACCCGATAAACCCCGCCGCGCGGTTACAATGCAACAAGGCATCTATATGGCATTCGATGTATAAAGGAGAAGGGTAATGCCGATTAATGATCCCGAGAAGTCGGAGAATATGCGCAAGTCCATCCGCGTGTATTCCGGTTCCTCCAACCGTCCCCTCGCTCAGAAGATTGCTGAGTACCTTGGGGTCGAGCTTTCGGGCCTTACGCTAAAGCAGTTCGCCAATGGTGAGATTTACGCCCGCTACGACGAGACCGTCCGCGGCGCCGACGTCTTCCTGATTCAGTCCGTGGCCGGCGGCAACGTCAACGACATGCTCATGGAGCTGCTCATCGCCACCGACGCTGCCAAGCGCGCATCCGCCCGCTCCATCACCGCCGTTATCACCCACTACGGCTATGCCCGCCAGGACCGCAAGGCCGGCCCGCGCGAGCCCATCACCGCCCGCCTCGTCGCCAACCTGCTCGAGCGCGCCGGCGTCAACCGCATCATCACCCTCGACCTGCACCAGGGCCAGATCCAGGGCTTCTTCGATATCCCGGTTAACCACCTATCCGCACTGCCGCTGTTTGGCCAGTACTACAACGACATGCACTTCGACACCGACAACCTGGTTGTCGTCTCCCCCGACGTGGGTCGCGCCAAGGCCGCCAAGAAGCTGTCCGACATGCTCGGCTGCGACCTGGCCATCGCCCACAAGGGCCGTCCGCGCCACAACGCCGCCGAGGTCATGGGCATCATCGGTGACATCAAGGGCAAGACCTGCATCATCAACGACGACATGATCGACACCGCTGGCACCCTGTGCGCCAACGTCAAGGAGCTCAAGGCTATGGGCGCCGGCGACATCTACGTCTGCGCCACCCACGGCATCTTCTCCGGTCCGGCCATCGAGCGTCTGAACGACGCCCCGATCGTCGAGTGCGTCGTCACCGACGCCATTCCCGTCGAGGTCGGCGGCAAGATCAAGACCATCTCGGTCGCCGAGGAGTTCGCTCAGGCCATCTCCGCCGTTTACCACGAGGAGCCCGTCTCCACGCTCGTCGGCGGCGACTTCGCGCTGTAGTCGCTCGACCCTCGCATCCCTCCGGAAGCCCCGGACACACCTGCGGGGTTATCACGCGAACGTCCTCGCCGCTTTGCGGCTGCGGGATGTTCGCTTTGATAACCCCTCCCGGCGTGTCCGGGGCTTCCTGCTGTCTCGGGGCAGCTGTTTTCTGAAATGACTTTGCTGCAACCTTTCCTCGCCTTCGGCGGGCGTGGTAGCCTTTGTCGTTGACTGAACTTTTATGTGTAACGAAAGGACGAACATGGCAGCTGCACAGCCGCTTAAGATTCGCATGGTTGCCGGGCTTGGCAACCCTGGCGATGAGTATGCCGAGACCCGCCACAACGCTGGCTTCAAAGCAATCGACGAGTTGGCCCGTCAGGCCGGTGTCACGTACTGGAAAAACCAGGCAGGCGCCGAGGTCGCGCTCATCAACATCAACGATCCCGAGGAAGAGGGAGGCAAGCGCCAGATTGTACTGGTCAAGCCGCAGTCATACATGAATACCTCGGGCGGTCCCATCTCCAAGCTCTGCCGCGAGTACAAAATCAAGGCCGAGGAGCTGCTCGTGATCCACGACGAGCTCGACATTCCCGCCGGTGACGTGCGCGTCAAGGTGGGCGGAGGCCATGCCGGTCACAACGGCCTGCGCTCCATCATCGACAAGATGGGCAGCCGCGACTTCAGCCGCATCCGCACCGGCATCGGCAACCCTCCCGGTAAGATGGCCGTCGCCGACTACGTGCTTAAGCAGCTGCGCGCCCGCGAGGCCGAGGATTTCCAGGACACCTGCGCCCGCGCCGCAGATGCCGCCGGTCTGGCCATCGTCCACGGCGTAATCTACGCCCGCGATCACGTAAACGGCGCCGCTTCCGCCAACGGCAAGCACTAGAACCTACTATTTAGGGACAGGTTTATTTTGGCAGGTTTTACCTGCGGAAACGCCCCAGTTGCGGCATCGCAATCAACCGCGCGCCGACATACATGCATAACGCTCCAAAGGGGGCCGGCCTCATCACAACCCGAGGCCGGCCCCCTTTGCCGTTTTACCTGATAAAACCGACCAAAATAAACCTCTCCCCCTTTGGTAGGCCAAAGTGGATAAACCCTGCTCCCAACCGCCGAAGATACACGTAAGCGACATTGCCATGAGGGTATAATTTGCACCGTATGCCTGCACAACGCCTGTGCGCGTACGGTTTTACTCGGGCTACCGTCCATTTCCGTGGAGGCACGGTTCGGCCGCCCTAACAAGAGAGGGGTTCTATGTATAAGATCCTGGAGAAGACGCAGTTCTCGGAGAAGGTGTTCAAGTTCCGCATCGAGGCGCCTGCAATCGCCAAACATGCGCACGCTGGACAGTTCCTCATGGTTCGCGCCAACGAGACGGGCGAGCGCGTCCCGTTTACCCTGGCCGGCTGGAACGGTGACGAGGGCTGGGTCGAGTTCATCTTCATGGTGATCGGCAAGACCACCGAGATGCTGTCCACCTACGAGGCCGGCGAGTCGCTGCGCGACGTCGTGGGCCCGCTGGGCGTTCCCACCGAGATGGCAGAGGGCCCCTGCGCCGTCATTGGCGGCGGCGTCGGCCTGGCAATTGCCTTCCCGGTCGCCAAGCACCTGGTCGAGACCGGCCACGAGGTGCACGCCATCATGGGCGCCCGCACCAAGGACCTCCTGCTCATGGAGGACCAGTTCCGCGAGCTCCTCGACGAGGACCACATCCACATCACCACTGACGACGGCTCCTACGGCGAGCAGGGCGTTGTCACCGCTCCGCTGGAGCGCCTGCTGCAGGACAAGGCCGTGAGCCAGGTCTTCTGCGTCGGCCCCGTTCCGATGATGAAGTTCTCGACCCTCACCGCCCAGAAATACGACACCCCCATCACCGCGTCCCTCAACCCCATCATGGTTGACGGCACCGGTATGTGCGGCTGCTGCCGCGTCGAGGTGGGCGGCGTGACCAAGTTCGCTTGCGTCGACGGCCCCGACTTCGATGCCACCCTGGTCGACTGGGATGACCTTCGTGCCCGCCAGGCCGCTTACCGTTCCGAAGAGGGCGAGTCCCTCAAGGCCTATGAGGAAAAGAGCTGCGCATGCCACTAGTTAACGGTCGTTTCGTTGCCGATATGAAGTCGCCCCGCACCCCCGATAACGAGGAGCCGGCTGCCGAGCGCGCCTGCGACTTCCGCCCCGTCGACAAGGGCTTCACCGAGGAGATGGCGCTGGCCGAGGCCGAGCGCTGCCTCAACTGCAAGAAGCCGTTCTGTGTTGAGGGCTGCCCCGTCAACATCAACATCCCCCGCTTTATCGAGCAGATCCGCGAGAAGGACTTCGGCGGCGCCCTCGATACCATCCGCGAGGACTCCATGCTTCCCGCCATCTGCGGCCGCGTCTGCCCGCAGGAGAACCAGTGCGAGGGCAAGTGCATCCGTGGTAAGAAGTCCGAGCCCGTGGCCATCGGCCAGCTCGAGCGCTTCCTGGGTGACCGCCCCGAGCTCGCCTCCACGCCCAAGATGGCTCCCAAGAACGGCAAGAAGGTCGCCGTCGTCGGCTCCGGCCCGTCCGGCATCACCTGCGCTGGCGAGCTCGCCCGCAACGGCTTTGACGTTACCGTCTTTGAGGCCTTCTTCACCGGCGGCGGCGTGCTGGTCTACGGCATCCCCGAGTTCCGTCTGCCCAAGGCGGTCGTCAAGCGCGAGATTGACGGCCTGGAGGACATGGGCGTCAAGTTTGAGTACAACTCCGTCGTGGGCAACATGGCCACGGCCGAGGAGCTGTTCGAGCAGGGCTTCGACGCCATCTACGTGGCGACCGGCGCTGGCCTGCCCAAGTTCCTCAACGTCCCCGGCGAGAACCTGCCCAACGTCTTCTTCGCGAACGAGTACCTCACCCGCGTGAACCTGATGAAGGCCAACAAGTTCCCCGAGTACGACACCCCCACCAAGCACGGCAAGAACGTCGTCGTCTTTGGTGGCGGCAACGTGGCTATGGACGCCGTCCGCACCGCCAAGCGTCTGGGCGCCGAGCACGCCATCATCGCCTACCGCCGTACCGAGGACGAGATGCCCTGCCGTCGCGCCGAGCTGCACCATGCCAAGGCCGAGGGCGTCGAGGTTCTGCCGCTCGTCTCCCCGCTCGAGTTTGTCGCTGGCGAGGACGGCTCCGTGTGCGCCGTCAAGGTCCAGAAGATGGAGCTCGGCGAGCCTGACGAGTCCGGCCGTCGTCGCCCGGTGCCCATCGAGGGCGCCATCGAGGAGATCCCCTGCGACGTCGCGATCTCGGCTATCGGCACCAACGCCAACCCCTTCGCAAAGAAGATCGGCGGCAAGATGGAGCTCAACAAGTGGGGCTACATTGTTGCCGACGAGGAGACCGGCCAGACCACCGATCCCCGTATCTGGGCCGGCGGCGACATCGTCACCGGTGCCGCTACGGTCATTCTGGCGATGGGCGCCGGCAAGAAGGCCGCCGCTTCCATCACCAAGAGCCTACTGGGCGAGTAATCATCCGCAGCGCTAGCTACCAAACGGCAAAGTCCCCGTCGAGCACACGCCCGGCGGGGACTTTTTCTATGCCGGCCGACTACCACAAAGGGGACAGGCACCTTTGTGGTGGTTGGGGACTGGTCGGCAAACCAATTCCGGCGTTTGTCTCAATCTGTAACAGTTAGACCCTGTTGAGCCTTGTAGTTGTTACAGATCAAGATATTGTGCGAACATCCACCTGTTCATCTCAATCTGTAACAGTTAGAGGTCAAATTCCCCGCCTGGTGTTACAGATCGAGACATTAGATTGGCGGCCATTCGGTTCATCTCAATCTGTAACATCTAGAGCCGTTTTGGGCAGTTTGGTGTTACAGATCGAGATTTTACTGAGGCCGAGAACGAGAGCCGTCACCCAGCTCTAATGCTTGCGGCGCTTGGTCGCGGCGATGCCGGCTGCGGCAACGGTTGCACCGGCGATGCCCAGGGCAGCGACCGTCATCGCGGCGGAGTCACCCGTGCCGGCAAGCTCCGTGCCACCGGACTTCTTGCCGTTCTTGCCCTTACCCTTGGACTTGTTCGTCGTCACCGTGGTCGTCGTCGAAGTCGAACTGCCCGCAGGGACCCCGGCGCCACCAGAGCCATCCGTACCGCCACCCTGCTCGCCGCCGTCAGGCGTCGGCTCAGGCGCCGGCTTCAGACCGGGATCGGGCGTCGGCTCAGGCGCCGGCTCATCGGTCACCGTAATCGTAATGTTCAGACGCTCGGAATACTCGCTGTACGACATGCCAGGGCGCTGTGCCGCAATGCGCACATACATGTTGCTATCGAGCGCAATAGGCTCGGTGTACTTTACGCGGCCTTCGTCACGGCAGGGGCAGGTGTCGTTGGTGGTGTACCAAATCGTCGTGCCATCCTCGGCAGAAAGCTCCAGCTTCGTGCCCTTGGGCACCGTAATGTAGTTCTCCTTGGGCGACCATGCACCAAACGTCGTCGCACCAATCGTCGCCACCGGTCGCGCCGGTCGCACTGCCTCGGCAGACACGCGAACGTCGACCTGCTTGGACAGCGCCGTGCCGTCCACCGCCGCCGTCAACGTCGTCAAACCGGGCAGAGCACCATGCAGCACAAACGTCGCCGCGCCGTCCTCGCCCGTCACGGCCTGGTTGGCATCGACAGAGCAGATAGCCGAGGACTCCAGCCCAACACTAACCTTGGCGCCCGCAAACGGCTTGCCCGCCTTATCGGTCACGTGCGCCACCAGCTCAAAGTCACTGCCCTCAAGCATGGTCACGGCCTGCTCCACGTTGAGCTTGAGTTTGTCGGCACGAACGCCCACGACAAGCTCGCCGCTTGCCCAGCGCGCCATGGCCGTGCCGGCGTAGTTGCGAGCACCGTCGAGCTCAAACGACACCGTCGAGCCCACCTCACACGCATCGGCATAGCGAATACGCAGCACGCGCGACAGCGGCTTGCCATTGGGATCGTCCTGCTTATCGAGCCACGTATACGTCACGTCGCCCAAGCCCTGCGCGCACAATGCGGCCAGGGTATCGTCACTCGCATCCATATACTGCGCAAACTCAACCTCGACGCAATCGGTATAGGCATGGGCCGAAGCCACCTCGGGCGCCGCCGTCGACGCCAAGCCAATGTTCACCTCAGTCTGAATCGGCGGCACGCGCAGCCAGGCCGAACGCGCCTCCTCATACCCGTCCTTGGTCACGCGCACCTGATACCAGCCGGTCGGCGTATTCCAGTTGTACGCACCGTCCGCACCCGTTGCAAGCGGATTGTCCTGCTCATACTCCTCGGCATCCCAACGCACTGCATTGGTACCGGCCGCATCGTCGGCGCTCCACAGCTCAACCGTCGCGCCTTCAACCGTATTGGACAGCAGGCCCTCGTACACCACGCCCGCAGGGTCGGGTGCAGCCTTGGCAGCCACATTGCGATAACGCGCCTCGAAGATCGACTGCATCTTCTCGTCCGAGATCAAGCCGTCCTTGTTGGCCTTGTAGACCTCGGTATCAGTCAGCTCGCCCCAGTTGACCGTAATACGATTCTGGCACGCGCGCTCCACCTGCTCGCAGGCAACATCGTAGGCGCATTCGGCATTGGTCAGCTTAATCGCGCGCTCCGAACCTACGCTGGTCGAAGCCGCGTCATAGGCAGCGCCCACCACGGTACCCGCCGAACCGGCCGTCAGCACGCCGGCGATTGTCATAATGGAGCCCACCGCCACATCGGTGCTGTCGTGGCAGAGCTGGCGATGCAGCAGATCCTCAAACGCACGCGCCTTCTCCATGGCGTCGCGCAGCGCGGAAATGCACTTCCAGTCGTCCTCGGTCTTCTCGGGCTTGGCAAGCAGGCGCGTATGCTGAAGCTCATAGCCCTCGCGCTCGCCCTTCACCTTCTGCATACGGACGTTCACGTTCTCCCAGTTCTTGCTGGCATCGTTCACGCCGTAAATGCCGGTAAAGATGCCGATGCCCTGGGTCGCCGCGGGAAACGCCTGGCCGGCCGCCTTCCACGCATCGGTCTTAAAGACCTGTCCGAACATCTCGCACTCGATCTTATAGCTCTTGAGCGAACGGATCGTGCGGATGAGCTTCATATGGGCGCTCACGTCGCCGTTGCGCTTCCAGGCCATGAGCCATCCGCGCACCTTGGAGTTGTTGAGGCTATGGACCACATTCCAGTTGTCGTACAGGTCGTCCAGAATGTCGCACTGCATGGCGATCGAGTTAAACAGAAGCGCCTGGTTCTTGTTGTTATTGGAGTTCTCGATAAATTCCGACTCGATATAGGCCGTCTGCTCGCCATCGGGCGCGGCGACCTTAAAGCCCTTGACGGTATCGTCGTCAGCCGCCTTGTAGCTCAGCGAGCTGCCGAGCGCCTGGCCCAAATCGTTAAACCCGCTCGTCGACTGGCCGTTGTACTCACTGGCCTTAATGCCCGCACACTTGTTGAGCGCCGCAGCGGTTGCGTCATTCCAGCTTCCGTATTGGTTGAGCTGGCCGATACCCATCGACTGGCCCACCAGATCCTCGGCCTGCTGGGCAATAAACTCCGCTCGCGACGCATGGTCGACGAGTTCCTTGATGGCGGCCGCATCCGCAGCGTTCGAGCCCTGGGCCGCCGCGAGTTCCTGATACCAATCTTCGCTGGTACCATAAGCATCCTCAAAGATCATTTTGTCCACATTGACGCCATAGCTGTCGCCCTGCTGGGTCAGCAGCGCCGCCGACCCGCCGACCGCGGCCTTGAGCTCGGCCGCAAACTGCGCGGCCTCGTCGTTGCCAGCATCATCACCCTCGCCGTCGCTGGCGGCAGGGGCGCGGCGAGCCTTACGGGCAGCTCCACCTTGGGCTTCGTCCTCTTTACCGTTCTCGTCCTCCTCGGCAAACGCATCGGCGACCATCTGGTCAATCGCGTCGTTAAAGGCCTCGTCGACATCATTAAACGAGTTATCCATCATATACTCGTGCCACTGCTGCACGGCATTCGAGAACTCCTGCTGGCGCTCCTCGGCCGCGGCGGAATGCTTTTTGGCCGAAGCGTTGGCGTCAAAACTCAGCATGGTCATAAGCTGAGCATTGGAGATGCGGTAGGTCTGCGGCATAAAGATTTGCTCAAAGTTGCCGCAGTTCACATAGGTCGAGTCATTCGCCCTGTTAAACTCGTCGAGCAGCTTAAGGTAACCCTCGTCCACATACTCCGCCACATAGCGTACACGGGTGCCCTCGCGCGACTTTTGAGTCAGAGGAATCGTCACCGTCTTGCCATCCACGCAGTCCACGTACAGGTCGAGCGTGTCGGCGGCCTCCTCGTTTCCCACCTCGAGCGTAATATCGAACGTCCAATAGGCGTTCTTCTTTTGCGGCAGATGGTGGAAGGTCCACAGGCTCTTACCCGTATCCTTGCCGTCCTTAACCAGGTTCTGCGTACCGCCGCGATACGTCACGTCAAAGTTCCAAACCGAAGCGCCCGGAACATAGCGCACATAATTGCGAGCCGTTACCTCGGCAGCAGCGGCGGCAACATCGGTCGAGCCCACGCGCGCTTCGAGCGTCACACGCTCGGCGGCAAGCGTATCCTGCGGCAGGTCGTATTCAATCTTGGCACGGCCGAGTTTATTGGTCTTGCCGGTGTACTTTGCAGCCGAGGCACCCGTCCCCACGGTAAGCTGCACGCTCTTGCCCGGCGCTGCATAAACGTAGGCCACATTGCCCAGCAGACCGTGAACGTCGGTGCTGTCGACCTCGATGCGCGATCCGCTAACCTCGAGCGTCGTGCTCCCCAGCGGCAATGTCACCTCGCCAAGCGTAATGAGCGGCGAGATGGCATAGGCGCCTGCGGCCTTAGGCTTAAAGCGCACAAACACATCGGCGCCCGCACTCTTCTTCATATCGAGAACGAGGTTGTCGCCCTCCCAAGTTGTGCCAGCCCACATGGCATCGGAGCTGGCGCCGGCTTCGCGAGCGCCTGCGGACACATCCTCGACGGCATCCTTGGCCAGCGGAATCTCAATCTTGGCAGCCTGGCTGTCCTTGAGCTCGTAATGAATGCGCAGCTCGGTCTCCACGCCGGTAACTGCGGGCGACTCGGCAATAACCGAGCCCGCCGTCAGCCCGCGCTCGGCACGATAGGTCTCCGCGTCAAACGCGGGAACGTCGAGCGTCACATCGAGCTGCTTGCCGTCCTCGATCTTCACCTGTTTTTGCGCGATATGCTTACCCACGGTCAGTCCCAGGCGGCTAAACGTGGAATAGCTCGTCGCTTGGATTTCGTAGCTCGTCTTGTTAAAGGCGACGATAGTGTACGAACCGGCCTTAAGGCGCGGCGTCTCGGCCTTCATGATAGGCGTGGTGCCATCGTCTTCGTAACCCATCAGATAGGTGACACCGTCGGCAACTAGCTTGCCGTCGGACGTACGGAACACCAGCACGCGGTTGGCTCCCTGGTAGTCGCCCTTGGTCGTGACCGTCGCCGTGCCCCAAGGCTTCAAGTCGATATCGACCTTGCCGGCCGAAGGCTTCACCGTCGCCGTCGCCCCACCCAGCTTGAGGCTGTCTTTGGGCTCGAGCGTTATCTCCAGATCCTGGTCCGCGTCGGCAATGGCCTGCGACACCACGAGCGCTGTGCCCTGGATACGGAAGTCGTTTTCCTTGTCACCCTTGGCAGGCTTAAGCGTCTTGCCGCCGCTCTTCACCGTCAAATCGATGTTATCGAGACTGTCGAGCTCAATGCGTTCGGTCTTATCCTGGCCTGCGACCGGTTCGAGATAGGCCACATTGAGCTCAATCGCACGCGAAGTCGGAATCTTGGTAAAGTCCTCCGCCTTAATCTCTCCGATATTCCATGTGCCCGTCATCTGGTCGCCCGGGCGCGCCAGCACCATGTCATAGTAACCGCTGAGCGAAATGCGCAGGGTGGCTGCTGTCTTGGAGAGAGCGTCCGCTGTAAAGCTGCCGTCATCGCCAACCGCCAGCGGCGTGGACTGCCCCGCCTGCACGAGTGTAGCCGTCGCTCTCTGGGGAAGTTTGCCCGTCACCTGGGCCGCCTCGCCCATCCACTCAAACGTGTAGGCAGGCTTCGAGGAATCGACGGAGTCCTTGCAATCGGCCACGGCATCGGCAAGCTTTTTGACCATCGAGGGGTTGCCAGCCGAATCGGTCGCATAGGCATAGATGGTCTGGCCTTCACTAAAGGGAATCGCATACGTTACGCCATCGATTGTCACGCGCTCATTATAGTCGCCCGGATAGCCCGCCTCACCAAACTGAAGATCGGGGTTCATCACGCGCAGGGCAACGGCATTATGGTTCGTCTCGTTTCCGTATCTCGTGTTCTCAAAAGCTCCCCACTCTATCATTTCCACGCTTTTGGGTAGCACAATCTCTTTGCCGGCAATCGCAGGATCAAGAGAGGCGAACGCGTGCGCTCCGATATATTTAACGCCGTCGCCGATCGTCACCGACGACACATGCGAGCACCCGTCAAAGGCATTGCGCTCAATCCGCTCCACCGTGCCCGGCACATTGATCTGCGTAAAGGTGAGCACTGTTGTGTCCGAGACATAGAACTGTGGCACGCCGCAATAGGCGAATGCAAGATAGTCGATAGTTTTGACCGAAGGCGGCAGCGTTGCCACCACCTTGTCGTCAAGTTGTTCACATTCCTTAAAGGCCTGCTCGGGAATCGTGGTAAAGGCCGCGTTGTTGGGCCAGGTTACCGTTTGGAGCGTCTTGCTTTTGTAGAATGCATAGCTCTTGAGCTCCTCGACCGAATCGGGCAGTGCGATCTCTTTGATGCTGCTGCCGCCCAAGCCTCCAACCGAGCGGACATGCGAATTAGGGGCGAAGGTGATCGATGTGAGCGCAGCGCTTCCCATACCCGTAAGGCTTACGACATTTTTGTCGTCGATGGTCGAGGGCGCCTCCAACGTGGTAATGCCCGCATCGCCATACTCGATAGAAATTTCGTTGGTGAGGCTATCAATCGAGAAGTAGTACTGCGCGGGGGTCTGCTCGCCGGCCACGTAGCCATCGTCGTATTCGTCCTTTACGCCCGTGGCGCCCTTCGAGGTCATCCAGAGCCCAAGATCCTCATTCCAGGTTGCTTCGGCTTCGGCGGTCTCCTCTTGCTTCTGCTGCTCGGCGAGTTCCTTACCCTCGACAAGATCGGTGGCGAGCGTACCCACGGGCGTGCTCTCGGTCTGCCCGGCGCCCGTCAGGCCCGCCGCCGATGCAATCTCGGAGGCCGGGGGCGTAGGGGTGTCATCGGCATCGAGCACTGTGGGGCCGGCAGCGCCGGCATCGGCCGCGAGGTCGGCGGAAGCCGAGCCTGACGTTTGGGCGTCAGCCGAATCGGCGGGAGCGGCGTCGGCTACTTGGCCGTTATCCGTCTGCACAAAAGCGCCGTCGGTGGTGAGGGTCTCGGCAAACGCGCCCGTGGGCAACGAACCCGTCACCATGGTGAGGGTCACCGCGGCAACGGTCAGGCGGCAGCAAAGCGCTCGAACAGTGGTCCACCTCATGGTCGTTCCTTTCCTGCAAACCAAAAGTCATCCAGCGTAATCGTCGTCCAAAAACAAAGCGAACGGTAGGTTCATATATACGAACCTACCGTTCTACCTGCGCAAACCACCACAAAGGAGACAGGCACCTTTGCGGTGGTCCTGGACTCGGCCGGTCGGTTTGTCTCGATCTGTAACAGGTAGGCCACGTAGAGCCCCGTAGATGTTACAGATCGAGACATTGTGCGAGCGTCCGCCCGTTCATCTCAATCTGTAACAGTAAGAGGCCAAATCTCCCGCTACGTGTTACAGATTGAGACGTTGTTCCGACACTCGCTAGCTTGTCTCAATCTGTAACATCTGGAACCCAAATTCCTCGTTTGGTGTTACAGATCGAGACATTAGGTTGGCAGTCAGGCGGTTCATCTCAATCTGTAACATCTTGGGCCGTTTTGGGTGGCCAGGTGTTACAGATTGAGATTTTGCTGACGCCGAGAACGAGGGCAGCCACCAAAACCTAGCGCTTGCGGCGCTTGGTCGCGGCGACACCGGCTGCGGCAACGGTTGCGCCGGCGATTCCCAGGGCGGCGACCGTCATGGCGGTGTTGTCGCCCGTAGCAACCAGGACGGCGTCAGACTTCTTGGCCGGCGTGGTCTTGGCAGCCGTCTTGGTCGTGGTGGTCGTAGTGGTCGGCGCTGCAGCCGGCTTGGTGTCGGGCTTCGTCTCGGGCTGCGGCGCCGGCTTCTCGGGATCGACCGGGGCCGGCGTGGCCTCGGGCGTAAACGTCAGATCGGTGTTGAGCCACAGGGTGTAGATCCAGCCGCTGTCCTCATCGGATACGCTATCCGCGACCTGGTAGCCGCACTCCTGGCCGTTGATCACCAACTTGGTGTCGGACGTGAAGTAGAAGCCGCGCGCGGACTTGAGGTAGATGCCGTAGCGATAGGTCACGCCAGGCTTAAAGGCGTCGATGTGGTTCGTAATGTTCTGATCCCAGAACTCCTGAGAGTTCACTTCGCTGCCGTCGCTGCCCGTCCAGAACTCACACTGAGGAAGGGAGTTGGAACCCATCGGAACATTCGCCGTAAAGACCGGCCTATCGCCCGCCTTGAAGGTGGTCGTGGCGCCGTTGATCTCGATAACGTCGATGGCCCGCCATTCGTCGATCGGCTGCTCGCACAGCATATTGTCGGCGTTTGGCGCGAAGACGCCGTTGACGGTCTTGATGTGGTGCGCCCAATGACCGTTGACGTACATCATGCAGTCATCGGCCACGGTATTGTCGCCCTTGAGCCTCAGCTCAACGGAGTACATGTAGAACTTGCCCTCTTCGAAGTGTTCGATCCTCCTCGCGCCCGTCGGATACTTGGCAGGGTCGGAATACCAGAAGGCAACGGGCGTGAGCTCCGCAGGGTCGCTGCCATCCATCTCCTCCCAGCACTCATACGCGATCTCGTACTTGTCGGCATCGGCGGCGGGGATCGTCGCGGTCGCGCGCGGCGCCTCGCCGGGCGCGTAGTCGGTCTTCACGTCGTTGACGTTCAGGTTCTCAAGGGCTTGGCTTTCTGACGCTACGAGCGTTATGGCGCTGTCGATGTTGTAGCGAATATAGTAGTCATCCCTGGTTTCGTTGATGACGACCGAACCGCTCGGCCTGTAGGCGTTGAAGATGTCATCAGGGTCGCCCACAATGATATTGTCGCCCTCATAGTCGGTTCCGGTATACGTCAGTGCCGCGCCAATATAAAGAGTCTCAGTGCGCGTGAGTCGATACGAGCCGCCCGCCGCGCCACCCGTAAAGGTCAGCGTCAGCCTCATGTGATCGTCAACAGGCTCAAAGCGAGCCGTCACATCGGACATAGATGCGTCCTGGACTTCAGCCAGGGTGCCCGAAGCAGCATCGGCCCGGTAGTACTTGGTTTCGATAAGTTCGCGGAGCGGCTTATCCGGCATACCGCCCTCGACATCGGGAATATTATAGGTATACGACTGGCCCTTTTCGAGTGTGACATTGCTCGGAAGCACGCAGTCCGTGTAGTGATTGACCACGGTCGTGTTGACCTTAACGCCACCCCCACCCGTCACGTCGGTCACACCGCAGGGCATAATGGCGTTGTCTGCCGGCATGGCGGCGTTGTTGCTGGAAGCGTTTTGCTCGGCGGGCATTGCATCGCCAGCCCCTTCGACGGTGTCAGCCAAAGATACCTGCTGAGTATCGGCCTCGTTCTGAGTTGCCGGAGCAGCCTCGGTTGTCGGTGTTGTCGCCGCATTCGCATCCACCGTAGCCGCCGGCGCCGCAGGAGCCGCAGCGACCTCACCCGTCGTAGCAGCAGAATCCGCACATTCGGTCGCAAGCGCCACACTCGGCAGTAACAGCTGGCCGACCATGAGCGCGCACGCACCGACGCTGGCGACCCTCACACCCGCGCAACGCCAAGTACCGTGAACGAGCGAGCAAGCGCGCTCGCGCTGCGTCTGCTTGGCAAAATGTTGTCCTTGCATGTCGTCCTCCTTAATCGAGGTTTGTTTCCATGACATCACAGTGCGGCAAACCGGGCGCCACGCCTAGGTTCGTATATGCGAACCCGCGTCCCTACCTGCGCAAATGCAAAAGCCGCCACGCGTGGACGCAAATCCTTGCGTGGCGGCTCAATCAAACGCACTGAGGCTTTATGCCCCGCTTGCCCTAGACGAAATTGTTATTCCTCGCGACGGCGCGCGGCAGCGATGCCGGCTGCCGCAACCGTGGCACCAGCGATGCCCATGGCGGCAACGGTCCTGCCAATGG
>CABUBS010000010.1 GCA_902489855.1 uncultured Collinsella sp. | reverse complement strand
CGCGTGCTGCTCAATAACCCGGCGATTCTCATCCCGCCCGCCGTCAATCTCGTAGAAGCGCATGAGCAGGTTGATGAGCGTCGTCTTGCCTGCGCCCGTGGTTCCCACCACGGCAATCTTCTGGCCCGGCTCGGCGGTAAACGACACGTCGCGCATGAGCGGCTTGTCGGGCGCGTAGCCAAAGCGCACATGCTCAAAGGCGACGTGGCCCTCCGCACGACCCGGCAGCTTGGCGGCCTCGCCCGACTGCGGATCGGCCTCCATCTCGGGTTCATCGAGCAGGTCGAACACGCGCTCTGCACTCGCCAGCGCGCTCTGCAGCGAGTTGAAGGTAAACGACAACTGCGTCATGGGCTCGGACGCCTCGTAGATAAACTGGAAGAACGCCTGGAACACGCCGACGGTCATGTGACCGGCAACCAGCATGCTGCAGCCCACAAGCGCAATAACGATCTGCGCCAAACGGCCGATAAAGCGCACCGCGGGGCCGACAGCATTGATCATAAAGTCGGCCTTGGTGCTCACACGAGCCAGTTCCTTCGAAGCCTCGTGCACCTCAGCGGAGCTCTGACGTTCGCGGTTAAACGCGCGGATCACCAGACGGCCCGAATAGCCTTCCTCGACCGCACTCGTAATCTTGGACACCCACTCCTGGCGCTCGCCCGTCACATCGTGTGTGCGGCGCGAGACGACCTTCGTCACCAGCAGCGACAGTGCCGTAAAGAACAGAAAGACGAGCGTAAGCTGCACGCTGAACACGAACATCACGCTCACAGCACCAACAACCGTGCCGATCGACACGAGCAGCTGCAGCAATCCGCGCTGCATGCTCTCGGACATCTTGTCCAGGTCGTTGGTCGCGCGGCTGACGACCTCGCCGGGACGATGCGCGTCAAAATAGGCGAGCGGCAGACGGTTGAGCTTTTGCGCGATGCGGTTGCGCAGGCGCAGATTGAGGCGTTCGGCCACGCTCGACATCAAAAAGCTCTGGAGCGCGTAGAACGAGGCGGCGGCCGTCCAAATCAAAAAGTAGATGAAGATAGTCCTGCCGCAGTTCTCCCAGGTGATGCTGAAGGTGGCGTTGTTGACAAACGCTACCTGAATGTGGCCCCACAGTTCATCGATGACGCGGGCGCTGTACGCCGGCGCCGCGGTGTTAAAGATGACATAGAACACGATGCTCGCGAACACGAGGTAAAAGCGCCAGTGATCGCCGGAGGCCTCGCTCCACAGACGGCGCACCGTCGCCCAGGTATCCCGAGGCGTCTCGTCCTCGTCTTCGTCGTCCACGTCGCGCATACGCTCTGCCTCGGCGCGGGCGCGCTCGTCCTCGGCACGTTCGTTTTCCTCGTAGAGCGCTTGGCGGCGAGCCTCGCGCTCGGCCGCAGCCTTGGCGGCGTCATCCAGCTCGGTCGACGCGGCAGCCGTTTCCTCGACCAGTCCCGCGGCAGCGGCGTCATCAACGCCGCCCTGCTTCTTGAACTCCTCGGTCATGCTACTCACCTCCCTTCATCTGCGATTCCGCGATGGCACGGTACACCTCGCAGGTTTCCATAAGCTCGCCATGCGTGCCCAGACCCACAACCTCGCCATCCTTGAGCACGACGATCTGGTCGGCGTGCAAGATCGTCGAGATGCGCTGCGCGATGATGAGCACCGCAGCGTCACGCGTCTCGTCTTGCAACGCATGACGCAGGGCGGCATCAGTCTTAAAGTCCAGGGCCGAAAAACTGTCATCGAAGATATATAGATCGGCATGCTTCATGAGCGCACGGGCGATTGCCAAACGCTGGCGCTGGCCGCCCGAAAAGTTCGTACCGCCCTGGGCAACCGGGGTATCGAGCCCCTGCGGTTGGTCGAGCACAAAGGTGCTCTGGGCAACCTCAAGCGCGTGAAGCATGTCGCCCTCGGTCGCGCCTTCGTTACCAAAGCGAAGGTTGCTCGCCACCGTGCCCGAGAACAGCCACGCCTTCTGCGGCACATAGGCAATGCGCCCGCGGATTTCGTCTTGCGTAAGCTCGCGCAGGTCCACACCATTCAGGCGAATGGAGCCCTTGGTGGCATCATGGAAGCGCAGCAGAAGCTTTGCCACCGTCGATTTGCCCGAGCCTGTCGAGCCAACGATTGCAGTCGTCTGACCGCGACGGCAGGCAAAGCTCAGGTCGCACAGGGTGTCCTCGTCGGCATCGTCAAAGCGAAACGACATGTGGTCGAACACAGCCACCGCATCGGCTTCGTCTTGGGGCTCGCGCGCCCCGTCATCCAGCGTGCGCTCGCCATCGACGATGCTCGGCTCAATCTCCAACACCTGCTGCGCACGGTTCAGGCACGCGGCAGCACGCGGAAGCGTCAGCACCACCATCTGGGCCATCATCACAAAGAACAGGATCAGAATTGCATACTCCAGCACCGCCGAGATACTCGCAATCTGCATGGCGTGGGCGCCTACGCGGTTGCCGCCCACCCACAGCACCGCCACCTCGGCGATGTTCATCAAAAAGAAGCTTGAGCTGTCGAGGCCCACAAACAGGTGGTTGACTTTGATGGCGTTGGCGGCGTATTCGCTAAACACCTCGTCCAGACGCCGTTCCTCGTGGCGCTCCTTGTTAAACGCACGGATGACGCGCACGCCCACAATATTCTCGCGCAGCACCACGTTCATGCGGTCGATAAAGCCCTGTAGGCGCATAAAAATCGGCGCCGCGTTGGCAACCGTAAAGACCGCCGCCACCAGCACAATCGCAACGACTACGCCCAGAAGCGTGCCCATGGCGGGATCGATAAACCAGGCGAAGATGATGCCCGCCACAGCCAAAAACGGCACGGGCAGCACCAGCTGAATCGTCTGCAGAATCGCCTGCTGAATCACGTTGATGTCGTTGAGCGAGCGCGTGATCATCGATCCGGTGCCAAAGCGCTCAAAATCGCTGGCCGCGAGCTCGAGCGATTTGTCGTACACGGCATTGCGGATATCGCAAGCCACGTTGGCGGCCAGGCGCGCCGAAAGATAGCAGCCCAGCACCGTGCCGCCGCTAGCCATGCTGGTCGCGATAAACATGTATAGGCCGTTGCGTAAAATGTAGTCGATATCGCCCGTGGTAATACCGGTGTTGACCATGTTCGCCAGCATCGTGGGAACCAGCAGCGTACCGACGTTATCCACCAGCAGCACCAGCAGCGTCACTGCGACAAGCCCTCGATAGGGCTTCAAAAACCTCATTAACAGTCGCACGACTCCCCCTCACCTTGATTCTCGGCTTGGCTCTCGGCAGCGATATGCTGCTTAAAGGCATCGCACTCATCGCCGAGCACCTGAGAGAATTTGCCGATCAAGCGCATAATCTCGCGCTGCTCACATGGCTCAAGCGCGCCAAAGGCTCGCTGCTCGGCCTTGAGTGCCGGCAGCGCATAACGCTCGGCAAATCGCCTGCCCTCTTCGGTCAGGCTCACAACCTTGTTCTTACGACTGCCTTCGGCAAACCCCAACGTTGCGAAGCCCCGCGCCGTCAAGGTTTTAATTGCCGAGTTGATGGTCTGCTTGCTGTAGAACCATTCGCTTGTCAGACGGCTTACGGCAATACTGCCGCCCGCCGTGCTAGTGTCGACGAGCATCCAATAGGCGCAGTCCGAAAGGCCGCAGGCGCGCGAGAACTCCGAATAGATATGGTCGAGTCCATTGAGCAACCGATCGAAGTCGACCAGCGTAACCGCACTATTCATCTATCCCACCATTCAATTGTCCGATTTTTGACCAATTATGTGTCTCTAGATTAGTCCGAGTTTTGACTATCGTCAACAGGCTCTCCGCAAATGCGTGCATTTTTATGGCCTATCGGCAGAAAAAGACCGCCGGCGCGGGGGCGGCGCCAGCGGTCACGTGAAAATCGGGTTTTATTGCCTGTTAAGCGGCGACGGCCTCATAGACCGTAGCGCCCGAGAAGCTGTCATGCAGGCTCTTGCCGGCAATCCACGGCAGCTCGACGACCTCGCAGACCGTGTTGACCAACTCAGAACAGTCAGTAAAGTGGCCCTTGTCGTTGAGGGCCTCGCAATCCTGAACACGCCAATAGCCATCGGTGTGCGTGATGTAGTACTCGTGATCGTTGATCGACACGAAAGCGCGCGTCTTGGAACGCAGCAGCTTCAGAAATCCTTCGAAATCGGTCTCGACGACATCTCCAGCCTGGAACATGATGTTACCTCCTGGCCCGGCGCCACCACGGCGCATTGATAAACGTTGGTACTCCTTTAGTAAAACCTTTATCAGAGGTTATGCGTTCGTCATTTAGGCAAGTGGTAAAAAACCGCAGGGTAGACGGGATAAAACGTTTAACCATCCCATTTGTTTGTCACATTCTGAAGGTACTTTTATGCAAACCTACTTTCCCAATTGGAATCTATCCTTTTGGCCGGGCAATTGACCGTCTATCGTTTGAGCCCGACGGGTATGAACGGGGCATCTGCAACGCCACCGCAAGGAGACACCATGGAGACTATCGAAGCACTCATTCACCGCCGCAGCTGCCGCAACTACAGCGATCGTCCCGTCGAGGCCGAAAAGCTTGCACGTATTATCGAAGCCGGCCAATATGCACCGAGCGGCATGGGCCGCCAGCCGGTGACGTTTGTCGCCGTCACCGACCCCGCGACCGTCGAGCGTCTCTCGCAGCTCAACGCGCAAGTCATGGGCAGCAACAGCGACCCCTTCTATGGCGCCAAGACCGTTGTGGTGGTGCTGGTTGACCGCAGCGTGCCCACACATCTGGAAGACGGCTCGCTCGCCATGGGCAACCTGCTCAACGCTGCCTATGCGCTGGGCGTTGATTCGTGCTGGATTCATCGCGCGCATGAGGTCTTTGACTCGCCCGAGGGCCTGGAGCTACTGGCCAGTTGGGGTCTACCCGCCGACGGCAGCCTGCGCGGTGTCGGTCACTGCATTCTGGGCTATGCCGAGGACACGCTGCCCGAGCCCAAACCCCGCCGCGACAACGTGGTCTACGTAAGGTAATTAGTTCCGCCATTCTACCGAACGGCGGGCTCGTTGACGCTGCGCGGGCCGCATTCACGCCAATCTGACGTTCAATTTCGAGGGCGCGACCAGAAGGTCAGCGCCCTCTCATTTCACGTCACCTTGGCGCAAATGCGGCTCGCTCGCTTTTGGCGGCTGACATCGAATGAGCCACTGTCTTGGGCAGCTAAAAAAGCCCCGTCCCAAATTAGCTGCCCCACTCGCAACTTATCCCGCCGATGGAGTTGTCGTCGTTTCGTTCGTCTGGGCCGTTTCGGCGCCATCGCCCTGTTCGTCCTCGTCCTTTTGCACATCGGCGATGGTGGAGGCCGCCGCAACGATACCGCGCTGGGGCGCGACGCTCGTCTGGGCCTGAGCGCCCTCGACAACTTCTGTACCTACATGCGCGAGCTCGGGCGATTTAAACATTGCGTCCAAGTTGGCGCCACCGCCGGCATATCCGAGCGCAGCGAGCGCGATGACGATCACTGCAACGGCGGCCACGATCGGCACGTAGCGATGCCAGCCGGCGGGATTGAGCCCGCTGCGGCGAGCCGCCCCGCGGCTGATGTAGCCGAGCGTTCCGTCGTGCTTGAGCTTTGAGCCCACCACGCGTTTGCGGCCCCACAGCGAGGACTCTGCCTGCATTGCCAAGCGGGCGCTTGCCGAAGGATAGCCGTATTTAGTGCGCTTGAACGAGCCATCAAACCCCGAGGCGTGTTTGCCCCACGTCACCGATGTTGTGCGTCGGTTGACCGGCGCGGCACTCCGCCTTCTGCGGCTCGGTTTTGAAGTCTCAGCCATATGCCCTCGCACGCCGTAACCAAATCGAAACAATAACGCTTTGGACTGTAGCACACGCGTCGCGTGCGGTCACGGGCGCCTCGCTCAACGGTCATCGTCCTTCAGCAAGCGCCACAGCGTTGTACGGCTTATGCCCAGCACCTCCGCCGCACGGGTTCGGTTGCCGTGGAGATGGTCTACAACCAGATGCGCGATATCTCGCTCGGTATCGGCCAGCGGTCGCAGGATATACAGGTCACTTTCAAGCGTCGGGGCGCCAAAGGTTGCGGTCTTAATCACGTCCTCTTGGGCGAGCACTTCCTCCGCCACAGCGCGGTCCACCGTGCCCGTCCCCACCAATATATACAGTCGTTCCGAGACCTCGCGGAGCTGCAGATAGTTGCGCGGCCAGCGGTAAGCATCGAGCGTCTTCGTCGCCGCGGCAGACAGCGTGGGCGCTGCCGTCCCAAATGCATCAGCGAGATATTCCAAATAGCGCGCGACCTTCGTCGACGCGGCTCCCTGCTCGGCGATTGCCGGCGCGACGCTCACCGCACAGGCGAAGCGCTCGGTCACAAAGGCGGCTTGATCACTTTCGCCGCCGCCCGGCATGTCATTCGCCGTCAGCACCACATGGCAGCGCGTCGCCAACGCGGTGTCGGTCATCGTGGAGACCAGCTCGCGGAGGCGCTGGGGGCCAACCGCGTTCCAGCCCTCAATGCAAAGGGTCAGCCCCATTTGGAACAACGGCGATTCGACGCTTTTGAGTACATGGCGCCAACCGCGCTCGGTGAGCTCATCGAGCGCAACGGAAACAAAGGGCTGATCGGCAAAAGGACCGTCCAGATAGAGGCGCTTGGCGATCTCGACCTGACCCGCTCCCAGCTCGCCCTCGAGCATAAGAGGCACACCGCGCGCGTAACTCTCTGCAACCGGCGCAGCCACCGAGGCCGCCCCCTCAACGATGCCGTACGCGCTCGATTCGTAGCGGGCCTCAACTTCGTCGGCGTTGAGCCACTCGATGCCCGCATGCGCCGCGGCACCGCGCACCTCGCGGACCACGACGACCCAAAGCCCCCCGCCCTCTTTGTCGGTGGGGCGAACGGTCAGGCTCAGGCGCGCACCCGCACGCCCCATAACCAGACGCGCGCCGTCTCCTATACGGTCGAGGCGCTCAGCTACAAAAGCCGCCACATCCCGCTCAAGCGCCGCGTCATTCATGGTCGAGATCGCGACGTCCCCACGCGCATCGATTGCCAATGCCGAGGCCCCGGCAGCAGCCAGGGCCTCGGTCAAGATGTTCAGCTTGGCATCGCTATCCATGATTTGCCCCTGTCCGCGGCGACATGCAGCCGCCGACGGTCGCACGACCGAGTGTTTCAAAATTGAACGATATTGCTCACCAAACACTATAGGGCAGAAAGCGCCGTCCTGCGAGTATAGGTGTTGCCCCGCATCGCCATCCTGGCGGGGCGATAAGAGCTCTTCGGGACTTATAAACCTGCGGACAAGCCATACCCGCAAGAGCTCCTATCGCTCCACCGTGAGAATGCGCTCACCAGCAACCAGCACGCAAACAAGCTACTTCTCTACCAGATTCTCAGTACGTGTTGCATTCCCAAACTCATGCACGCAATGCCAATCCAGCAGCAAAAGCCCAATGCGATGGGCTTGCCGCCCTTTTTGACCAGCTCGACGATATCGGTATTAAAGCCAATAGCCGCCATGGCCATCACAATAAAGAATTTCGACAGCTCCTTGATGGGCGCCGTAAAGGACGCGGGAAGCTGAAGCACCGTGGTGATCACGCTCGCCAGCACAAAGAACAGCACGAACATGGGAAACGCGCGTTTAAGCGAGAACGTGCTTTTGGCGTCACCGCCGGCCTTGCGCGCCAGATGCATCTGCCAGCATGCGAGAACCAACGTGATGGGAATAATGGCCAGCGTCCTGGTGAGCTTGACCACTGTGGCGCTCTCGAGCACATTGGCGCCGGGGTGCATGCTGTCCCAGGCGCTCGCCGCAGCCGTTACGGACGAGGTGTCGTTGATGGCGGTACCGGCAAACAGGCCAAAGCCCTCGTTGGTCAGCCCGAGCATGCCGCCGAGCGTCGGAAACACGAGCGCCGCGATAACGTTAAACAGGAAGATGACCGAAATAGCCTGGGCAATCTCGCGATCGTCGGCATCGATGACGGGTGCGGTCGCAGCGATGGCAGAACCGCCGCAAATCGACGAACCCACACCCACAAGCGTCGCGATCTTGCCCGGCACGTTCATAACGCGGCAGAGCACAAAGGCGATGACAAGCGAGGTCGAGATTGTCGCCACGATAATCGGCAGCGACTGGGCGCCCTTGGACAGAATCTGGGAGAGGTTCATGCCAAAGCCAAGCAGGATAACCGCGTACTGCAAGACTTTTTTGGACGTATAGGTGACGCCGGCGGCGAGCTGTTCGCGACGATTCTTGGGAAAGACGAGCGCCAGGACCATGCCAAAGAGGATGGCGAATACCGGACCGCCGACCACCTCAACCTGTTTGCCGAGCAACGTTGCGGGAATGGCGATGATCAGGCAGAACAAGACGCCTTTCCAGCGCTCGCGTACGATGTTTGCCAGTTGCATATGGGATTCCTTCTTTCTATTTCACGTTTGCGACGGCTTATGATACGGCAACATTGAGCGCAGCCTTGCGCAAACACAGACTAAGATGCCGCAATAGTTCTCAGGCAACAGCCGAATTACCCACCGCGGAAAGCTGATTCGCGGCATAATTAACAACTGACATATGAGTTTGATAGAACAGTTGCGAGGCGCTATGGAAGAATCGATGCACGTCGGCGAGCAGGAAACGAGCCTACAGGACCAGTCCTACCACACCATTCGACGCAAAATCGTCTACCTGGACTACAAGCCGGGCGAAAAGCTGGGCGTCAAGCAACTTTGCGACGACCTGGATATGGGGCGCACGCCCGTGCGCGAAGCTTTGGTTCGCTTGGCGCAAGAAGGCCTGGTGCGCACCGTGCCCCAGAGCGGCACCTACGTCTCACCCATCAACCTCACCCTTGCCGAGAGTGCCTGTTACATCCGCGAGCATCTGGAAAAGCAGGTGATTGTGGAGTGCTGTGCGCGCGCCACGTCGGCCGGCATCGAGCAGCTCGACCGCGCCATCGTGCTGCAGGAAAAGGCCATGGCCGAAGAGGACCGCATCGGCTTCTTTTTGAGCGACAACCTCATGCATCACATGATTTTTAGCATCGCATGTCGTAGCACCGTGTGGTCGTGGCTCGAAGAGACCAATGCCGACCTGGAGCGCTTCCGCTGGCTGCGCGCCGCCACGCAGGTTCTCGACAATCAGGACATCGTGAACGAGCACAAGCAGATTCGCCGCGCTATCGCCGGTCGCGACCCCATCGAAGCGAGCTTTTTGGTCAGCAAGCACCTGCACATGATGTTCCGCAACCAAACCGAAGTTCTGGACCAGTTCCCCGAGTACTTCGAGACCAGCAAGCTCCGCTAACCTACCAAAAAGGGACAGGTTCATTTTGGCGGGTTTTACCTGGGAAAATGCAACAAGGCCCGGCTCCGTCTTGATGCGGAGCCGGGCCTTAGTTGTTAGGATGACGGAACTCGATTACTCGACAGTAACGCTTTTCGCCAGGTTTCGGGGCTGATCAACATCGCAGCCGCGCAGGATGGCGACCTCGCGGGCGAGCAGCTGCAGCGGGACACTCGCCGTGATGGGGCTGAACACGTCGCGGACGGCCGGCACGCGGATGATGCAGTCGGCGATCTTGTTGATCTCCCCGTCGCCCTCGGTGGCAACGACGATGACCTTGGCGCCGCGCGCCTTGCACTCCATGAGGTTCGACACGGTCTTGTCGTAGGTGGCACTCTTGGTTGCCACGGCGATGACGGGGAAGCCCGGGTCGATCAGGGCGATGGGGCCGTGCTTCATCTCACCGGCGGCGTAGGCCTCGGCGTGCAGGTAGCTGACCTCTTTGAGCTTGAGCGCGCCCTCGTAGGAAATAGCGGCACCCATGCCGCGGCCCACGAACAGCGCCGACTGCGCATCCTTGCACAGCAGGGCAGCCTCATGCACGGCATCGGTCTGCGTGTCCAAAATCCACTGGATCTGCTCGGCAGTATCGGAAAGCTCGCGGAACAGCATGCGTGCCTGTTTGGTGGTCAGGCGGTACTTGACCTGCGCCAGCAGCAGGGCCAGCAGCGTCAGGCTCACAACCTGGCCGATGAAGCTCTTGGTCGAGGCGACCGCGATCTCCTTGTTGGCCTTGGTGTAGATGACGCCGTCGCTCTCACGCGCCACGGGGCTGCCCACCACGTTGGTGATGCCGAAGACCTTGGCACCCTTGATGCGCGCGTCGCGAATGGCGGCAAGGGTATCGGCCGTCTCGCCCGACTGGGACACGGCAACGACAAGCGTCGTCGGCGTAATGATGGGGTTGCGATAACGGAACTCGCTGGCCGCCTCCACCTCGGTGGGGATGCGAGCCCAGCCCTCAATGAGATTCTTGGCAATGAGGCCAGCGTGATAGCTGGTGCCGCAAGCGATCACGTAGACGCGGTCGATGTCGTTGAGCTCCTCGAGCGAAAGGCCCAGCTCGTCGATGTCGAGCTCGCCGGCCGGCGTCATACGACCAACCAGCGTGTCGCGCACGACGCGCGGCTGCTCGTGAATCTCCTTGAGCATAAAGTCGGGATAACCGCCTTTTTCTGCCATGTCCAGGTCCCAGTCGATGTGGGTGACCTTGGGCTCGATAACGTTGCCGGCCTCGTCGGTGTACTCGACGCCTGCGGGCGTAAGCTTGGCAAACTGACCGTCCTCGAGCACCACGACATCGCGGGTGGCGTCGATGAGCGCGATGACATCGGAGGCGACATAGGCGCCGGTCTCGCCCACGCCGACTACGATCGGGGAATCCTTGCGGGCCACGGCGATCACGCCGGGCTCGTCAGCGCACACGGCGGCCAGACCATAGGCACCGACCACGTGGGTGCAAGCCTCGCGCACGGAGGCCATCAGGTCGTGCGTCTCGGCATAAGCCTCTTCGATCAGATGCGCGAAGACCTCGGTATCGGTCTCGCTCTTAAAGTGGTGGCCGCGACCCTCCAGCTCTTCGCGCAGCTCGGCGAAGTTCTCGATGATGCCGTTGTGGACGATGGCGATACGACCGTCGCAGCTGGTGTGGGGGTGAGCGTTAACGACGGAGGGCTTGCCGTGGGTGGCCCAACGGGTGTGACCGATACCGCAGGTAGCGTCGCTGTCGATGTTGGAAAGCTCGCTCTCCAGGCCCGCGACCTTGCCCACGCGGCGGATGACGTCGAGGTGCGCCGCGGCGCCCTCGCCCACCTCGAGCGCGACGCCCGAGGAGTCATAGCCGCGATACTCCATACGCTTGAGGCCCGTAACCAGGATGTTCTTTGCAATATCAGAGCCGGTGTAGCCGACAATTCCGCACATAGGATAAATCCCTTCGTTCGCGTGACTGCAAGACGTCCACGCACAAGGGGCGCTGAGACGTATAACGTTCGAGTATTGTACTCACGCAAACGCAAGCTGATATACCAGAAGTGGTATCTCAACTTAGATACCACCCGATGCACACACGTCCAGCCGGTCCAAACCACCACAAAGGTGTCTGTCCCCTTCGTGGTGGTCGCGCTGGCAACGGCGTTTCCCCAGATAAAACCTGCCTAAATAAACCTGTCCCTTTTTGGTAGGTTTGGGATGCTACAATCTGGCTTGTACTTGAAACGCATCAAAGGGGCCGCTATGGCAAAGGTAAAAATCAGCGACGTCGCGCGCGAGGCCGGGGTTTCGTTGGGCACGGTTTCCAACGCGCTCAACCACCCCGAAAAGCTACGCCCCGAGACCCTCAAGCTCATCAACGAGACCATCAATCGCCTTGGCTACCTGCCCAACCAAAGCGCCCGTCAGCTCGCGGGCGGCGCCACCAAGTCCTTTGGCCTGGTGCTCCCCCGTCTCGATCACGGCTTTTCGCTCCAAATCGCCAGCGGCGCCCACAACGAGGCCCGCAAGCACGGCTACGACTTGCTCATCGCCAACGCCGATAACGACGATATTCTCGAGGACCATTACCTGCGCTACTTTATGGGCACCCAGATGTCCGGCGTCATGGTTCAGCCCATGGCATCCCCCGACTGGCACCCCGCCATGACCAAGATGCCCGTGCCGATCGTCCATCTGGACATCCATTGCTCCGAGCCCGGCTACTACGTAGCGGCCGACAACGAGGCCCAGGGTCGCATCATTGCCGAACTTGCTATCGCCCGCGGCGCGCACCATATTGTCGTCGTCGGCCGAGCAGCATTTATGCAGCTCACCCTACGCGTGCTTGGCATTCACAAGGCCCTTGCCCTACATCCCGACATCAAGATCGAAGTCATTGACGCCGGCGAGTGGAACACGGCGGCCGACGGCTATGGTATCGGCAACCAAATCGCCGAGCGCCCCGCGGACGAACGTCCCGATTTTGTCGTCGGCCTGACCGATGTGTTGGCCTCGGGTGTCGTTTCGGCACTGGTCGACAAGGGCATCTCTGTCCCCGGGCAAGTACGCGTGGCCGGATGCGACGGCAACCCGCTCGCTTGGAGCGGATCGGTCCCGCTCACTACGGTAGCGCCCCCGGGCTACGAGATTGGCCGCAAGGGTGTCCAACTGCTGATGGAGCAAATCGAGAACAAGGCCCCGGCAAAGATCAAGCATATCCGTGTCGGCTCCGCAGTGCGTACCGTCACCGCAGTCGCCGCCGAGGATATCAACCGCCAAGAACTGGTACGTCCGTTCCTACTGGAACGCGCCAGCACCCAGGCAAGCAGCCAGACCGACGCCACGGCCATCAACCTCGGTGCGTATCTATAGCACGCCCGCGAGTATGCTAAGTCGTCGCTTAAGCAAAAGGGGCCCGACCATTGCCGGACCCCTTTTGCTTAAGCGCAAACGTGAGCAATCGCTCGTTTCAACGCCGCAATTTTCTAGCGCACGGTCTTGATTGCCGCCGCCAGGTCGAACAACGTATCGAGCACGGCCTCGCAGCCATCCACCACGTCCTGCGGCAGCGGCACAATATCGGGGACGGCAAAGACGTGGCAGCCAGCCGTGATGCCCGAGACGCAACCATTGCGCGAATCCTCGACCACGGCGCACTCCTCGGGGGCAAAGCCCGCACGCTCGCAGGCGAGCAGATACATCTCGGGGTCGGGCTTGCCGTGCACGACGTCCTCGCCACACGTTACCGTTTCAAACTTGTCAAAAAGACCGACCATCTTAAGGTTGCGCTCGGCCGTAACGAGGCGCGACGACGTCGCTAGGCCCACGTGATAGCCCGCAGCTAGCAGCTCGTCTAGGCACTCGGCGGCGCCGGCCTTAAGTTCCAGTTCGGTCTTGACCATCTCGTCGCGAATCTCCTTGTGGCGACGATAGATCGCCTCGGTGGTTTCGTGGCTGCCATAATGCTTATCGAGGATGTCCATAACATCGGGCAGCGTGCGGCCGATAAACTGATGGATCAGCGCTTCATCAATCGCGAGCCCCAGCTCAGCGGCGCCTGCCTTCCAGGCCTTAATCCCCAAACGCTCGGTATCGACCAGCGTTCCATCCATGTCAAAAATAACAGCCTTGATCATATCGGTCCCCCATCGACTCTCGCTGTCGCGTTGCTGCAACTCTACCGCATTTGGCAACTTGTATATAACGTATATACCATATTGCACTTTCGTTACACAGATAGAAGTCTTATGGCAAGTAACGCATTAGGATTATAGTTTTCGATCGAGTACTCAACGATAAGGAACGTTTCATGATTTTAGACACCACGGCACCCGCAGAGGAGCTTCAAGACAAGCTATCGGCGCTCGAGCAGCTGCTTTTGGCATACGGGCGCGTGGCTATCGGGTTTTCCGGCGGCGTTGACAGCAGCTTTTTGGCCGCCGTATGCGCCCGCGTCATGCCTACCAATACTCTTCTCGTCCATCTCACCACGCCGCTCATCGGCACGCCCGAGCAGGCTTCGTTTGAGCAGTCCGTTGATGGGCAGGCCAATGAGGGGCCGCATTTTAAGCTCCCCGTGCTCAATCTTTCGGTGGATCAGCTGCAGCTCCCCCAAGTAGCCTGCAACGATGCTAATCGCTGCTACCACTGCAAGCACGCCGGCTTTACCGCCATCGTCAACCACGCCAAGTCGCTCGGCTTTCCCACCGTCATCGATGGCAGCAATGCAAGCGATCGCGGTGACTACCGCCCCGGCATGCGTGCGGCAGAAGAGCTCGGCGTACGCTCACCCCTTATGGAGGTCGGCTTTACCAAGGACGAAGAGCGCGAGCTGCTGCGCGCATGGGGCTATCCCGTTTGGAACCTGCCGGCGGGAGCATGTCTTGCCACCCGCGTCCCCACGGGCGAGGAGCTTACGCGCGAGAAGGTCGATTTAATCCGCGCCTGCGAGGATTACCTGCACAATCTTGATCTGGCACAGGTACGCGCGCGCTTGATCGGCGGCTGCATGCATATCGAGGCCGCACCCGCAGATGTCGCCAAGATTGCTGCCCTCGGTGGCAACGCCGTCGATGCCGAGGGCAAAACCCCGCTGCCCGCCGTTATCGAGTCCGCGCTGCGCGAGCTGGGCTGCGACCATATCTCCCCCGAGGTCACCCCCTACATCCACGGCAACATGAACCTTTAGATTACGCTGTTTTACAAACGGCGTAACTGCTCGGCGCTGCGCGGGCTCCGGGCACATATGCTCAACCTGGACTACGTTAACTGACCTGTCAATAAGGGACAGGTTTGTTTTGGCAGGTTTTATCTTGGGAAAATATCGCGAGGCAGTCGCCCCTCTAGCACCCATCAAACTTCGAGAGACGATAGAGGGGCAATTCGGCTGCATCTACTTCTTCCGATAGCGGCGGTTGCGCCTCGTCGATGAACCCATTACTTCGATGAGCCCTTTATCCGTCATTTTTGGCAGATGGTAGCTGACGGACGAATTTTGGCATTCCGTCTCTCTAAAACAAGGCGCTTATCTCTCTAACTTTAGAGAGATAAGCGCCTTGTTTTAGAGAGACATTAAGAGAGATGTATCGAATTCGCTACTAGATTGCCTAATGCTATCTCTCTAACCAACCTTCTCTTTAGAGAGACATTTAGAGAGATGAGCGCGACCTCTCTAATCAAGGGCTCCACTCTTTAAGGTGCACACTTCCTAACCGTGCCCTAAGTTGCGGTGAAATAACTCACGATTAGCCTGCCAAAAAGGGATAGGTTTATTTTGGCAGGTTTTATCTGGGGAAACGCAAACAGGGCCGCGACACCTATATGGCGTCGCGGCCCTTTTCCTTGGAGAAGGATCGATTGATTGAACGGGATGACCGTTCTAGTCTTCGAGTCCGCTATTGATGAGCTCCGCAATCTCAACGGGATCGGTGCTCGCGCGCACCTTGTCGCGGAAGCCGGCGTCCATCAGCATTACGGCAGCCTTGGAGAGCAGGCGCAGATGCGTGGTTCCAGCCTCGCCGGCAGGCACGTACAGCGCGAGCGCAACATCGACGGGCACCCCATCGAAGCTCGGCCATTCAACGGGCTCGGTCAGTTTAAGCACGGCAACGCCCGGCGTGTGGATCGCGTCGCTTTTGGCATGCGGAACGGCAAAACCGGCGACAAGGCCGGTCTCGGCCTCGTTCTCGCGAGCAATGAAGGCGGCCTCTACGGCAGATGCGTCATCGGCAAAGCCGAGCTCGATGGCCTGCTCGGACAAATAATGTAGGGCGTCCTCGCGCGAGGCGGCGGTATACCCGATTGTCACTTGGTTGGCAGATACAAATCCCATGGAAACCTTCCTTACAACACGGACCTGACCGCAGCTTCGATGCCGTCGGCGTCCAAACCGTACTTGTGCAGCAAATCGACCGCAGGGCCGGACTCGCCATACACATCGCGCACGCCGACGCGACGCATCGGCACCGGATGCTGCTCCGCGAGCACCGAGGCCACGGCCTCGCCAAGACCACCGATAATCGAATGCTCCTCGGCAGTGACCACACGACCGGTCTTCTTGGCGCTGGCAACCACCAGGCGCTCATCAAGCGGCTTGATCGTGTGCATATTGATGACCTCGGCATCGATACCATCGGCAGCGAGCGCCTCGGCAGCCTCAAGCGCCTCGGCGACCATAAGGCCACAAGCGATGATGGTCACATCGGACCCCTCGCGCACGACCACGCCGCGACCAATCTTGAACTCATAGTCCTCGTGATCGTTAATGACCGGCGTTGCCAGGCGTCCGAAGCGCATGTAGACCGGTCCCTCAAACTCATAGGCGGCGCGCACGCAAGCGCGAGCCTCGATGTCATCGGCGGGAACGATTACCGTCATACCCGGGATCGTGCGCATGAGCGCGATGTCCTCGCAGCACTGATGCGTGGCGCCGTCTTCACCGACCGAGATACCCGCATGCGTGGCACCGATTTTGACGTTAAGGTGCGGATAGCCAATGGAATTACGCACTTGTTCGTACGCGCGGCCGGCGGCGAACATGGCAAAGGTGCTCGCAAAGGCGACGTGGCCCGTGGTCGCAATGCCGGCGGCGAGCCCCATCAAGTTGCTCTCGGCAATGCCGGCATCGTAGAAGCGCTCAGGGTGCGCAGCCTTAAACTTACCCGTCTGCGTAGCGGCAGCCAGGTCGGCATCGAGCACTACAAAGTCATCGTGCTCATTGCCCAGCTCGACGAGCGCCTCGCCGTAGCTTACGCGCGTGGCGACTTTTTTGACCTCTGCCATTAGAGCTCCTCTCCTGCTGCCGCAAGCTCGGCCATGGCCTGCTCAAACTGTTCATCGTTGGGCGCCTTGCCATGCCAGCCAACCTGGTTCTCCATAAAGGAGACGCCTTTGCCCTTCACCGTCTCGGCGATGATAGCGACGGGCACGCCGGTCACCTCACGAGCCTCGGCGAAAGCCGCCTCAATCTGTGTCATGTCGTTGCCATCGGCTAGCTCGATCACATGCCACTTAAAGGCGCGGAACTTGTCAGCGAGCGGCATGGCCGAGTTGACCTCATCGATCGTGCCGTCAATCTGCAAGCCGTTGTGGTCGACGACGGCAACAAGATTGTCGAGCGCATGGTTGCCGGCAAACATGGCCGCCTCCCACACCTGGCCCTCCTCGCACTCGCCGTCGCCCAGCAACGTGTAGACGCGGTAGCTGTCACCCCAGTGCTTTGCGGCGAGTGCCATTCCAACCGCGGCGGAGATACCCTGACCGAGCGATCCGGTGGACATATCGATGCCCGGGGTGTCGTTCATGTTGGGATGGCCCTGCAGTCGGCTGCCAATATGGCGGAGCGTCTCGAGCTCTTCGACGGGAAAATAGCCGCGATTTGCCAACACCGAATACAGGCCCGGCGCCGCGTGACCCTTGGAGAGCACAAAGCGATCGCGATCGGCCTTGTGAGGGTCAGCAGGATCGATATTCATTTCCTCAAAGTACAGATACGTCATGATGTCGGCAGCACCGAGCGATCCACCCGGATGTCCCGACTTGGCCGCGTGAACCGCAGTCACGACACCCTTCCTGACCTCATTGGCGACCTTTGCCAGCTCCTGGTTGGTCATACGAATTCCTCTCTTGAGAACAACCCCGGCACCGGATGACGCGATGCCGGGGCAATCCACTCGTTAAGCCTGAGCGACGACCTTCTGCCAATCAGCCTCAAAAGAGGCAAGGCCCTGGTCGGTCAGCGGGTGATGCAAGCATTTCTTAAGAGCGGCCATGGGAACGGTCGCAATGTCGGCACCAAGCAGCGCCGCCTGGGTCACATGGTTGGGCGTGCGGACCGAAGCGGTGATGATCTCAACGGTGTCGTCGACGTTCTTGCCGGTCCAGTCATAGTTCTTGATGCAAGTCACAACATTGTCGAGCTGCGAGATACCGTCCTCGGCGATGTCATCGAAGCGCCCCACAAACGGGCTGATGTAGCGAGCGCCGGCGTTGGCGGCCATCAAGGCCTGGGTCGGCGAGAAAACAAGCGTCATGTTGACGCGCACACCTGCGTCGGCCAGGGCGCGGCAGGCGGCAAGGCCGGCCTCGCACACGGGAAGCTTAACCACGATGTTGGGAGCGAGGGCGGCAAGACGCTTGCCCTCCTCGATCATGCCCTCGGCAGTAGTCGCGGTGGACTCGGCAGACACGGGCAGACCCTCGCAGAGCTCGGCAATCTTGAGCATATGGGGCTCAAAGTCGGCAAGCTTGCCGCCGGTCTTGGCGTACAGGGACGGGTTGGTGGTAACACCGGCCAGGCAGCCCCAGCTCTTGGCCTCGGCAATCTCGTCCAGATTGGCGGTATCGATAAAGAACTTCATGGTGAACCCCTTCAAAGGAAGCTAAAACTCAAAAGAATGGGACAAAGGGACTGCCCCTTTGTCCCATGTGCCGGGCCTGCAGCTGGGACATGCCCCAGGCCCGGCGTCGCGTAGGAAAAGCTACTTACTCGGCAAGAGCGGCCTCGATGCGGGTCGTGACGCCCTTGAGGTTAAGACCGACGACGTACTGCTTGATCGGGCGCTTGATGTGCTCGATCACAAAGCGCTTGCCGTCGATGTCCTGGGCAGCGAGGTTGCGATAGAGCTTCTCGACCTGCTCCTTGACCTCGGGATCGTTGAACGCATAGTGGCCGGAGACATCCAGGATCTTCAGGCTGAGCTCATCGTCGGCAAGGATGTCATCGACCTGCAGGTTGACGTCGTCGCCAGTCATCCACTTGCGCCAGCGCTCGGTCTTGATAGCCTTGACCAGCAGCGTGTGATACAGGTCGGAGGGGTCATCGCACAGACCGTTGTCGACCAGGATCTGCTCGGTGGCGCAGAGCTTGAGGTAGGCGCGGGTCTCCTCGGTGCCATACTGCGGAGCGACGTTGGAGGCGGTCACGTGTGCCGGGATGTGCTCGAGCAGCGTCGCGTCGTCCAGATAGTCGGCGTTGTGCTCCTTCAGGCCCACGCCATAGCGCTTGGCCATATCGGCAAGCTCGCGGGCGTTCTTGAAGTTGTAGTGACCGACCTGCTCCGTCCAGCGGGTAAGGGTGCCGGTCTGGCCGACGATAAAGGTGGGCATGGGGCAGCCGCGCTTCTCGAGCTCGGGCTGCAGCTGAGAAATGAACTCCTCGTACTTATCGGTAGAGGTCAAGCCGCCATTGGTCTCCTCGGTACCGACCTCATAGGCGACCTCGGGCAGGTTATGCTCGCGACGGTACTGCTCAAGGTAGTCGATAAGATCGATCGTGCGGCGAAGCACCACGTCGAGCGGAATAACCTTGCCGATCTGATAGGGATCCTTGGTGGGGTCGACCATCAGCAGGTCAAAGCCTGCCTCCATGTCGGCGACGAAGGACTTGCGGGCGAGCTCCATGGCCTCGTCCTCGGGCAGGTGGGCGTTACGCTCCTCGTCGCGCTGCCACGGACCGCCGTGATCTCGGCACAGGTAGTACGGACCGGTGTAACCCACCTCGTCGGCGACCTTCTTGATGTCGGCGGCAAAGCGCGTCTGGTCCCAACCGTTGACGTAGCCGGCGCCCATCTCGTCCATATCGACCTGGTTGCGGCTGGCGATAAACATGGGCGGGAAATCCTCGTCCTTGGCAAGCTCGAACACGGCCTGAATCAGGTTGGGGCTCATGGGGCCAATGCCGACCATGGTTGCGTGATCGCCGCTATCCTGCAGTTTGAGCATGCCCTGAACGGCCTGGCGGATGGTGAGGTTGGACATTTTGTTCTCCTTCTCCAGAGGATTTTTGACAAAAGTTCCCTGGGACCCAGATGTGGGCCCTATCAGTACGGATGGATTTTGTTGTGTAGGGGCGGTTGTGCGGAGTCAAATCCATCCCTCCGCACAACCGGAGTCCTTAAAGGTTTACTTGGCCTGCTTGTCGAGCGTGGGCTTCATGGCAATCAGGATTGCAGCGGCGACCACGGCGCCAATCACGATGTCCAGGCAGAACAGCGCGACGTTGTTGGTGGCAAGGGCGACGATAAAGCCACCGTGCGGGACGTAGCAGTCGATACCCTGGAAGGCGGCGAGCGCCGCGCCCACGGCAGAGCCGATGCAGATGCCGGGCAGGGTGTGGCCAAGGTCCTTGACCGCGAAGGGGATAGCGCCCTCGGTAATGCCGATGCAGCCCATGAACAGTGCGGAGATACCCATCTGGCGATCGGCGTCATCGAACTTGTTCTTGGCGATGAGCGCAGCAAGGCCGCAGGCAATCGGGGGAATGGCGACGGCGACGCGGAACATGCCGTTGGGGCCATAGATGCCGGAGGCCATGATGGCCATGGTGAAGGTCGAGGCGGTCTTGTTGATGGGACCACCCATATCGAAGGCGGTCATAACGCCAATGACCAGACCCAGGACAACTGCGGAACCGCCCTGCAGGCTGCCGAGCACGCCGGTGAGCCAGTCCATCACAAAGCCAAGCGGCGTGGCCAGGATGTAGATATAGGCCATGCCCAGGACAAGCGAGGTCAGAATCGGGATGATCAGGATGGGCATGATGGTCTGGATGGTGTTGTTGACCTTCCAGGTCTTCATCCAGCGGACAAAGTAGCCGCAGATGACCGCCATGATCATGGCGCCCAAGAAGCCGGTCGAAACGCTGTTGCCGTTAGGGGTAACGACTGCGTTGTTGACCAGGTAGCCCAGGACAAAACCGGGGGCGAGCGCGGGCTTGCCGGCCATCGAGTAGGAGATGTATGCCGCAAGCACCGGGATCATCATGGAGATGCCGGCCATGCCGATGGTGTTAAGGCTCACCATCAGCGGGTTCGTAACCTCCATGCCGTTGGCGCCGGCGGTACCGGATGCCAGCGAGAAGGCAAGAAACACGCCGCCGATAACGACGATGGGGATAAAATAGGAAACGCCGGTATTGAATGCATTGAGCAGCGTCTTGCCAGGATCGGCAAAGATAGACTGCTTGGACGCCGGTGTCGGGGCCTGCGGGGCAGCGGAGACGGCCTTCTTCTCTGCCTTGGCCTCGGCCTTGGGCGCGTCAACGGCGCCGCCCGTCGCCTTGATGATCTCAATGGCCTGGTCGATGATCTTTACCGGATCGGCGATTACATCCGAGGTGCCGACCTTCAGGAACTTGCCCTCGGCCATCTTCTGCTCAAAACGGTCCTCGTTCTCGACACCCACGTCGACGGACTCCAGGACCAGGTCGGCGGAGTCCACGTCTTCCTGCGTGAGCTCATTCTCGATACCCAGGCCACCCTGAGCCTCGACCTTGCACTCGATGCCACGGGCGGCGCATTCATCCTGAATCGCCTTCTGGGCCATATACGTGTGGGCGATACCCACAGTACAGGCGGCAACGCCTACGATCTTCATTGCTTCCCTCTTTTCATAGAGTTGCGTGCGCAAGACACCGTTTGCGGAGGCCTCCGGAGCATCCCCTGCCGTTTGGACTTGCTGTCTTTTCGACAAGAACAATATAGGTGCTCGTTTTTCTTAATGCCAGCTTATTTCGGTAAACGCGCAGGTCAGAGCGTTGGTTATGCGATTTAGTTATGCGTTTAACCAAAAATGAATCCTGCGATTTTGCCCTCGATTTCAAAAGTCAAGAAGTATTTGATTTTCTCGGTAGACGGCAGATGCGCATGCCGGTCACAAATTTCGACCCCACCCGTATGCCGCATTTGTTGCATACTCATATGAAAGGAAAAAGCCGCTCACCGAAGCGTATCCTTCACCAAGACACAAAGTCATCATGTTGGAAAATGCTCATCTGTCGGAAGGAGTCGCTGTGGCAAAACAGCGCGTTACGATCGCAGACGTCGCTCGAGAGGCGGGTGACGTGGGTTTGCTTGCCGGTGAGCGTCTGCGCT
>CABUBS010000009.1 GCA_902489855.1 uncultured Collinsella sp. | reverse complement strand
GGTACCGTCGCCGCCCAGACCCCAGAACTTGCACTCGATGGTGCCGGGGGCTGCGGTGTTGGGCGCATCCTCGGCCTCGGGCAGGCTCAGGTTGGTCACGTCATCGACAATGCCGATGGTGAACTCGCGCTTGGGCTCGTCCTTCTTGAGCTCCTCGAAGACAGCGAACGCGGACGCGGGAGGCGTGTCCTTGCTGCCCAGGCCATAACGGCCGCCGACGACCTTGATGCCCGTCTTGCCGGCCTCGTAGAGAGCGGAGACGACGTCCTGGTAGAGCGGCTCGCCGATAGAACCCGGCTCCTTGGTACGGTCCATGACGGCGATCTTCTGGACGGTCTCGGGGAGAACGTCGACGAAGTGCTTGATGGAGAACGGACGGAACAGACGAACCTTGACCAGGCCGACCTTCTCGCCGTGAGCGTTGAGGTAGTCGATGACTTCCTCGAGCACGTCGCAGAAGGAGCCCATGCACACGACGACGCGATCGGCATCGGGAGCGCCGTAGTAGTTGAACAGGCCGTAATCGGTGCCAAGCTTCTCGTTGATCTTCTTCATGTAGCCCTCGACGACGGCGGGAAGCTCGTCGTAGACCTTGTTGCAGGCCTCACGGTTCTGGAAGAAGATATCGCCGTTCTCGTGGCTACCGCGGGTGTGCGGGTGCTCAGGGTTGAGCGCGTGATCGCGGAAAGCCTGGACGGCGTCCATGTCGCACATCTCGGCCAGATCCTTGTAGTCCCACATGGCGACCTTCTGGATCTCGTGGCTGGTGCGGAAGCCGTCGAAGAAGTTAAGGAACGGGGTCTTACCCTCGATGGCGGCAAGGTGAGCCACCGGCGAGAGGTCCATAACCTCCTGGACGTTGCCCTCGGCGAGCATGGCGAAGCCGGTCTGACGACAAGCCATGACGTCGGAGTGATCGCCAAAAATGTTCAGGGCGTGGGAAGCGACGCAACGCGCGGAGACGTGGAAGACGCCCGGGAGCTGCTCGCCCGCGATCTTGTACATGTTCGGAATCATCAGGAGCAGGCCCTGGGAAGCCGTGTAGGTGGTGGTCAGAGCACCGGCGCCCAGCGAACCGTGAACGGTACCGGCTGCACCTGCCTCGGACTCCATCTCGACGACCTTGACCGGGGTGCCGAAGATGTTCTTGCGACCCTGGGCCGCCCACTGGTCGACATGGTCGGCCATCGGGCTGGACGGCGTAATGGGATAGATTCCCGCTACCTCGGTGTACGCATACGAAACATATGCGGCCGCCTCGTTGCCGTCCATAGACTTAAACTTACGCGCCATATACCCCTCTCCTCTCATATAGGTATACAGGCCCCGGCGATCGCCGGGATGTTGGCGTGATGGAATTTTCGTTGTTGCTTCCAATCATCTGGCAGGCAGACTCAGCGACAGGCACATGGCGTGGAGAGAAGGCATGCCGAGGCAAGGGGCGGCTGTACGCGCTCCACAGGCCCAGCTACCCGTCTTGCACATGACCGAGCGCCGCAAAGGCCGCATGCCGGATGCTCCCGGGCACGCCCCGGCGATGGGAAGCGCCCGCAACGGAAATCCGCATGCGGGTTTATTGTACCCCGCCGTCAAGTGTAATTTCGACAAATATAGGCGGGCGGTAAAGGTTTACCTCGGGTGACCGCCAAAGGCCAGAATGGTCCCTCCATCCCCGGACGACTGGCTCTGACGCGCCAAGGAGTGTCCCCAAGTACCGGCAGGAAAGGAACGTCCCTAACTGCCGGCTAGAGGGCGCCGAGCAGGATGGCGTAGGTGGTGGATTCGCCGAGTTTGAGCTCGTCGCCGGGGTTGAGCTGGGCGGAGCGGCCGGGCTCTACTTGAATACACACGCGCGTGGCCCCGTTTACCACCACGGTGCCGTTAGTGGACGACAGGTCCTCGACAAACCATGCGCCAGACTCGTCGCACCAGATATGGGCATGGCGGGCCGAGACGTCGTCGGTGATGCCGCCCTCCCCCGTTGCCAGCGCGCCGATCTCAACGCCTTCCTCACTCGGCTGAATCCAGCGCGGGACGCTCACCACGTAGCCGTTTTGCACGCACAGCAGTCCCAGCGGATGCGCCGGCGCGACCTCGTGCTCGCCCGCGACCGAAGATGTGCTCAGCGAGCGCGGCGTCGACGTGTCGCCGCCACGGGTCGCATGAGCGCGGCGGCTCGCCCGACTTGGAACTAAGGCGGGCGTGAGAGCAAACGGCATAGGGAACGAATCTTGCGGATGTACTCCTCGACGTCAGGCAGGTAAGCCCCACGAAGTCACCGGGGAGGCCCAAGCGGCCCGGCACCACTTCCAGATTCTGACCAGGGCGAGTCGTTCGCCGGTGGCTGAAGGCTCGCTCCCACCCAAAAGGGGAGATTCGCGTTGTTCCCCAATCGCTCTCGCATCTTTCATTTTGCTCGAGGTGGGCTATAAAACCTTTCCTGGTGAAAGGCGGCGATTGGTTTCCTTTCTTTCTAGAGGAGCGCGCCTGTAATCTGTTTTCATCCTAAATCAAGTTAAGATCGGACCTTCCAGAGGCAAGTCGACTCAAACTGCGAGGCTCCATGTTGGAATAAAGAGCGCTGTCGAAGTGCCAACAACACAAAGCTTGCCAGTCTCAAATAGAACCTTTTGGGAGTCCGATTGGGCCGCACACCGAATCCCCGCTGGTGGTTTTTTATAGCTGCGCAACAATAAACAAGGTTAGTGCCAGTCCAGCATGAAATTGAGGAACGTATGCATTTTTTCTCAGTAAGTGATCGTCGTTACTGCTTCGATGAGGTCACTCGCAATTGCTTTCAGGTTGACCAAGCATCAGAAGATGCGCTTCGCATATTTGAAGCATCGGGAAGAACGGTCAACTCGAAGTTGCTAACAAAGTCACTTGCTGCGAAAGGCTACGACCAAACGACCATAGCAGAACTTGAAGACGACATTGATGAGTATCAACGATTGTCTGAGCGGACTTTCTTAACAAAAGACACGCCTCGAAAACTTAGATCCATCGAACTCCACGTTTCACATGCATGCAACCTTGGTTGTAGTTACTGTTTTGCCGGTAAAGGAGATTATGGAACGTCTCCTCTGCTGATGACAGACGAGATAGCCTTCAAGGCGGTCGACTACCTCGTCGCAAGTTCATCGGAAAACGAAACGCTTGCGATCGTCTTTTTTGGTGGGGAACCCATGATTAACGAGCCGCTGATATGGAAAACGGTCGACTATTCAAAAAGAATATACCCCAATAGAAACTTTACCTATTCTATTACGACCAACGGAACGCTTTTGAATGACACTGCTGTGAATTCTTTCAAGGAGCACGGGTTTTCTGTTCTGATTAGTCTCGATGGTACAGGATGCAAGCACGATGCATCGCGCCCGTACAAGACGGGAGGCGGCTCTTTCTCCGATATCGACAAAAACGTTCGTCGTTTTTCCGAGTCGTTCCCCTTCGGCGCAAGAGCGACCTTAACAAATAATAACTGTAACCTTGTTGAAGACTATCTTCAGTTTAAAGAGATGGGCTTCAGAAGGATTTACTTCTCGCCCGTGAGCTCATTCGATGAGAATATCAAACTCGACGAACACTCATTAAACAAAATCAGGGCGGGCCTAATAGATTTGGCGGATCAATATCTCAAACAGATTGATCAAGGGGAAAAGCCCTTGTTTAGAACATTGAAAACTGCAGTTGATTTGATTATGAGCAACAGGATCGCCTTTGTCGGATGCGGGGCTGGCAGGCGTTTTATTTCCGTGACTCCCGAAGAGGACGTATACCCCTGTCACAGGTTTGTCGGGATGATGCGATTCAAAATGGGCAACATCGTCACCGGAATTGACGAAACTAGGTATATTGAAAACTGGAGTCAGGGTGTCGAAAAAAGAATTGACTGTACGGACTGTTGGGCTCGGTCTTTCTGTGGTGGGGGCTGTAGCTGGGAGGCTGCAGACGAGCACGGCTACTTGCCCAAGAGTCTACACCCTGCATCATGTGAATATAGAAAAATGTGCTACGAGATGGCTTTTGACCTTATTTCCCGCCACTCATCTTCGCAGGAGAAAAATCAACGAGAAGCTACTGTATCGGAATAAGCGGTTCAGCGCATTGCTGTCACCATTGTGGAGGTGTTCGTTCTTCTGATTACCGTCTGCGAAGCTTATTGCTACGTTCGCCGAAACCATTCTAGAAATATGGTGAACTAGACATCTTGGTTTGTTATACACAATATTGAGGTTTTTCTGCACTCAAAGGGAGGTAGTCGTGAAGCATATTCATCCGATTAATCCAGGAAGTGGCGACGAGGCAGGCGTGAAGCCGATGTCTTTTGACTGCCTCTTGGGCATTACTGACATCTGTACTGTTTATGATAAAGCAGATGGCTGTGGTGCATACGATTACTGCGACTATGACATGGATGGCGGCAGCATCTGCGTTGTAGATCACTGTGGCATTGATCAAACGTAGTCTCTAATTGGATTAAGGTGAGGAGCTGTTATGAAGCATATCCATCCTGTTGGTTCAAATGAACATCCTCCCGTTGAGCCTTGTTGTCTTGGAGTTGATATATGCAATTTTTACGACATCGCCGAGTGCCCTGTTGCGGATTGGTGCTATGTCGATAAAGAATCAAGCTGTGTTTTGCCAGCAGATTGGTGCGATCCAGTTGACGAGTAGTTTTGTGGCTAGGAACTATTTGGTCCAATTCAGAATAAGATGGAAACAAATACCAAAATCTCGTGTCTGGGAGGAATTATGCCATTATTGCAAGGTCTCGTTGGATTAGCCTTTATATTTGCGTTATATCTGGCACCTTTTTTAATTCTATTCTTCATTATCCGACTCTTTCTTCGGAGAAAATAGGAGTGTCACGCAAACATTAGCGTAGCTTTCTTCCAATATGAGCCGAGCATTGGCAAGTGGAATAAGAAGCCCGACCGTTCGCCACATGAAAGTGATCGGACGGGCTTCTCTATTTAACCCGGGCCGCCACCCATAGCGGCTTTCCAAGCGTATTCTCAGTGCAAAGCAATCGTCAGTTTAATCCTATGCGCTGATACCGCATTTCATTTGTTCGGCTCGAATTCTACGGCCTGGCAACCCTCGCACTCTCCGGCAAATGGATTGAACGCGAAGGCAGAGATGATGTGTGCGTGGACATCGAGGCTGCTGTAGGCAACATACTGGGACATGGACCCCCGCTGCGCGTGGTATGCGGCCCGGCATATTCATTGCCGTCCAACCCCGTGTAGTTGCAGCAAAGGGTGGAACCTCAATGCTCAGCTCATGTTGTCCGTGGGACACGAGAATCGTAAGTACACTTTGGTGCGATTCTCACGCTGATACTGAGCCACCTGGAATAAGATACGTCGCGACAACACTTCGCTTCACCTCTGTCTCGACAAGATGACGTAGACTAAAGTTTCCTTTAGTAAGAGAACGAGAACTATATCTGAAAGCGTTGCGATGGCGTGAAGGCACCGAGTCCGAACCGCCTGAATGCTACGTGCATCTGCATCGCCTTTTTGTTATCTCTGCCAGTTGGGTAGCACTACACTTGTCATCATTTACCCTGGTACATGCTGCCTAAATCCACTACCCCTTCTACCGCGCCGACCATCTCGTCATCGTGAGAGACAACGATGATCAGCTGGCTTTGCTTGTTGCGCTTAACATAGGCCGCAAGCTCGGCGCGGCTTACAGCGTCTAACCCAGTCGTGGGCTCGTCGAGTACCAAAACTGACGACTTGCGTGAAATCGCCGACCATAAGTACACTCGGCGCAGCTCACCGCCCGAAAGCGCGGAGCAACGTTTCCCGAGCAACTCCTTCACGCTGTTTTCCAGCGAAAGTAGGCCATCTACACCCCGGTGATAGGAAGAAAAGGGCGTGTCGAAATACTCTAACAGCTCTTTCACCGTTTCGTCCGGCGCGAAGCACGACTGTGGGCAGCACGATATCTCTCTCGCACGTATGTAATCCAAGTCGCATTCTTCGATTGGCACGCCGTTGTATTTTACTTTGCCTTTCGATGAGTATAGCCCGAGCATCAAGTAAAGAAGTGACGTCTTGCCTCTTCCGTTTTCCCCAACTATGCAATATGTACCAGGACCGGAAAACTTGAAAGAAAACCCACCGAGGACCTCTCGGACAGATCCGTCTGGAAGGGCAACCGAGAATTCCAAATCAGATACCGAAATGTCATTTATTTCATCGAGTTTAGCTAAATCGGTCCGATTCCACCCCGATCTCTCCTTTTCTCTCGTCGCGATAGCCGTCCTATCCCATGATGCTTTGGCATCTTGATAGGATTTGAACAATGACATCATACTTTTCAAAGTCTTAAAGAGAACCGCGAAGTATGTACCGATGATAGTGTACTCGCCTATTGACATAGTTCCGTTAATGATTCGTACTCCGGAAACAACAAGTATCACCGCTTGGAACAACGCTGCGAAAAGACCATCGAGCGATGTCAGAGAATATGACAGCTTTCCGGAGCGCAAAACTTTGGGAAAATAGCTCTTAAACCCAGCGTCGAGCGCTTGTTCGCTCTTGCCGTACGAAGATGTCAGTTGAATGTTGAGAATCTGATTAAGCTGCGATGCAATTGCGGCGTAAAAGGCGCTGTCCGCCTCTTTCTTCTCATACGTGACCCTATACAAAAGTTTCCTCAACCCAGTAATTACACAGAAATACACGATGAGGAGAATGATGGAAAACACCGCGAGAGTTGAATCAATTGACCATATGATAAGCAATACGATGGGAATGGCTACAATGGACAGCGGCGCACTGATAAAATTCGCCAAAACGAAGGATGAGACCACGCTGGAGTCGGAAATAATCCGTTGCGTTGTATAGGCTGGATCGATGGTCCGACTCACCAAGTAATCGTCTCTTTCAAAACGCAAGACGGCCTCCCTGAGAAGATCAAAGGAAAGTCTCGTGGTTATGCGAATGGAAAGTGTTCCTGCAAAATAAGTAAAGAGGGTGGAGAAAACTCCTATTGACGCAACCAGGAGCGCGAAGAGTACGGCGTCTCTTTCGCTGCGGTTACCGAGAAGAAAATCTAAGAATTTCCCGTTCACGTATGGCATGGCATAGGAGAGAGCGGTTCCAATCACCGTGATAGCAATGAAGACGAAAGCCCCTTTTGCTCTGATGAACCTCGAGAGAACGCATCGAATCAAGGAAGGCCCCAATCTACCCGCCACAAAACATCAATCACTGATACCTTACACCTCAACACAACAGGAGCGAAGATTTGCCAATGAGACTGCTTTAAGATTGCCTTGGGCCAATACGATCTCAAGCTCTTCCTACAAGAGAGTCGGAATCGGACATCTCCTCCGACGAACCTGGCAATCGGGCGGTTGAAATATCTTTTTCAACCGCCCGATTGCCACAATAGATTTGAGCATCCGCCCACAAACGTCCGCGTTTTATACCCATCAAATCCTTTGCCTTTTGTCGTCTAGACTAGAAAAATCGCTCGAAATAACGCAACCGGCCTGCTCGCTTGAAGAAACCTAAGCCCGTAACGTAGATGTGCAAACTTCCGAAACGCCTTGCGCGGCATAGTGCGTATAAACTTCGTCAACCGCCTCAGAAATATCTGAGTATCGCGCCGGGTCAAAAGCATACGATGTCGCAGCTATACCCTGCACCCATTCGGAACGCGGATTAATTGAATAGCCACACAGCATCATCATACATGCATCTAGACCTGATTTCCCAAGTATCCGACGTATTGATGAGAGCATCGCGGGTCGCCCCTGCACCATCGTCGTCACCCCTATTAGCAGTATTTACCGTTTTTCTCTAAATGCGTATCGCCACCCTTAAGAATACGAAGTGTTTTATCCAGACCCGATTGTCCTCCATCTCAAACGAAGGGATAAGGAATCTCATCCGGAATCGGCAGCAACGGAGGATTCACAACGACAAGCGAAAAACATGAGTCATCTCTCAGAGGGGAGTAAAGGCTCCCCTCAAGCACCCTAGTTTCGTCATCCAAAGAGTTGATGGCAGTGTTTTTCTTACAAAGGTCGACAACAAAAGGGTTGATTTCTACAGATGTTACATCCATGCCACAGTTGGTAAGTATCAGGCCCTGTATTCTGGGGCCAGAACACAAATCGAGAGCCTTCCGTGCGCTCTGCGGTGTAAGGCGCCAATCTCAGCAAATCTGTCCCACAATACTGCGCTGAAGAACAAGACGGAACCCCTGAGCCAAACTCCCCTATACCTTATTAAGGCTAAGACAGGCAAGTTCACGCACCCGGCATATTCCAGAATAACATCCTATTGTTTTAGATGCTCTACAAGCATGAACAGCCGCGAATCGGAAAGATCTTCTAGTTTCGCCCCGACTGACCGCCAAGGGCCAAAATGGCCCCTCCATCCCCAGGCGACCGGCTCTGGCGCGCCAAGGAGTGTCCCCAGCCGGCAGAAAAGGAACGCCCCTATCTACCGGCTAGAGAGCACCGAAGAGGATGGCGTAGGTAGTGGATTCGCCGAGCTTGAGCTCGTCGCCGGGATTGAGTTGGGCGGAACGGCCGGGCTCGACCTGAATGCAGACGCGCGTGGCCCCGTTTACCACCACGGTTCCGTTGGTGGACGACAAGTCCTCGACGTGCCAGATATTTTGAGCATCGCACCAGATATGGGCATGGCGGGCCGAGACATCATCGCCGACGTCGGTAATATCGCCCTCACCAGTGGCCAGCGCGCCAATCTCAACACCCTGCTCGCTCGGCTGAATCCAGCGCGGGGCGCTCACGACAAAACTGTTTTGCACGCGCAGCAAGCCCAAGGGGTGCGCCGGGGCGGGTTCGCGTTCGCCCGCGGTCAGCGACATGCCAAGCGAACGCGGCGTGGAGGTGCCTCCGCCACAGGTCGCGTGCGCGTAGTCGATGGCATAGTTCACCGAGGACCGCACATCCGCCGAACAACCGACGGCGACAAACAGCACCAGCACGGTCTCGGCGCGCTCGGCGGGCATGAGTTCCGCCGCCTGGGACAGGCGATCGAGCGCGTTGCGATAGAGATTCGTGTCCTGGTGGCACTCTTCGAGCGCGCGTACCATCGGTTCACCTGCAGGACCGCACACCATATTGATCACAGCCGTGGAGTCCATGGGATTGCGCTGGCGCAGGGCCAGTTGCGACATAATACGCGCAGCCGAGGTACCGTATTCGGCAAAGTAGCGCTGCTGAAGCGTGCCGACCGGCGCGCGAACGATAAAGCGGGAAACCCAAGAGCGATCGGCGGCTCGGCTCTGCGGGCTTCGGCCGTCGGCGAGCGGACGGGACGAAAGCACCAAGCCGCACAGCTCGATATGGCTCAGATGCGCCGCGCGCTTAAAGATGTCAAACATGGCCCCGCATGGGGTGAGCTCAACTTGAGATGCCATGACCTAGGCCTCCTTGGTCGTAGAAATAGAATCGGACGATACTTCGACAGGTCCGCCAAAAGTACGGGCAGCTGCGGCTCCACCGGCAAACGGAGTCGCCATCTGGGCTTTTGTGCGTCGCGGTGCCGAAACGGGAAGTTCAAAGGCAAAGCCCATCGCAAGCAAAAACCACGTAAGCGTATAGGTTGCAACCAGAGCGGCAACAAGGCCGCCCATCACGGCGCGTTGGGAAAATACGCTACATGCAGCCACAACCAGCACCGGAACCTCGCAGGCAGAAAGCGCAAGCACACCCTGCAGGAACCCCGAGCGCCGATTGCGCGCAAGTGCCCCCGCGGTAACGCCGGCTATGCCTGGCAGCGCCAACGCCAGTGCGGCAATAATACCCGGTAGCGACCCAGACCACACGAGCGATCCCAAAGTCGCCGTCACGCGGGCGCCCGACGCCAGCAGCGCGGCCGAAACCACGACCACAGCCCAAACCACGCCACAGACGACCGTCGCGCCGACCATCAGCGCGCGACGAACCGCGCGGCCAGACGCATCCATGGGGCACGGCGTGAGCGGCTCGCCGCGAAGCGAACGACCGACATTTTGCGCATAGTGGTCACAAAACGCCGAGAGCGCCGCCTCGACCGCCGCCGGCTCGGGACGATCTTTTTGATGACTGGACAGACAGGCCATCACCACGTCGAACAGCTGGGCATCGACAAACGCCAGCGCATCGCGTAGCTCTTCGGAATCCGGCTCAAGCCCTAGCTGCTGGGCCTGCTCGGCCGCGGCGAGCGCCACATCGGGCTCACGACGAAGCAGCTGAGTCAAATCACAACCGGGCGCATGGGCACCAATGGGATAGTCGGGCCGCGTGTCCATCTTGAGACGGTAGGGGCTCGCGATGTCGCGCGTCTTTTTGCGCGAACCCGAGGTGCCCGAAGTGCTCGGCGCGGCTTCGTATGGCGCGACGCCGGCAATGAGCTCGTAAACCGTGCTTGCCGCGGCATAGACGTCGATCGCCGGCGACATACGCAAAGCGCGCAGGTCGGGAATATCGTCGGTGAGCATCTCGGGCGGGGCATAGGCAACCGTCGCGCGACGCAGCGTGGCATAACGCTCCGTAAACGACGCCTTGCCGCCGGTACCGGCCACGGCCGACGCAGGCTCGAGCGCCAGCGACGAGCCAAAGTCGATCAGGCACAGGTCAAAGGTGCCCTCGGCAAGCTGCCGGTCAAGCGGCAGACGCGCCGTACGCACCATAATATTAGCGGGCGAGATATCGCGATGGACAAAGCCCTCACCCACCAGGCTCATGCGGCAGAGCAGGTCGAACAGGTCGCGCCCCAAGCGCGCCGCCACAAGCGGCGATAGGCGGCCGGCATCGTCCACGGCAAGTCGCGAACGCAAGCGGGCAAGCGTCTCGCCCTCGACCCATTCCATGACAATTGCAGGCACACCGTCAACCTCGCCCCAGCCATAGAGGCGGGGAAAGCCCTTAAGGCCCGAAAGGGCGCGATGGCATTCATATTCCTCGCGAAATGCCGCTTTGAACTTGGCGACCAGCGCCTCATGGGCGGCATCGTCGTCAAACTCATCGCGCGTCGGCAAGATGAGCTGTTTGAGTGCTACGGCCTCGCCTTGGGCGTTGACGGCACGCGTCACGCGGCCGATACCGCCACGGCGCATGGTGGCATCGTCGGCAAACAGTATCGTAAAACGACGCAGATAGGCAGACAGTTCGTCCTGACCGAGCGCAATGGCCGGCTCAAACCCGTCGACACGCGCCAGGCGCAGGCCGACCATGGGATCGCGACCGAGCGATTGTGGTGTGGTGGATGCAAGATCGGTCATCATAGGGCAAGCGCCGCCACGTTATTGTTGAAGTTACCGAGCGCGACGTCATCATCGCCGTAATGGCCGACCCATTGACATAGGTTGGTGTAACAGCCCCACAGATTGGCATACTGCTGATACCACTTTGACCGGGGCGAGAATGTCTGACGACCGAACTCGGCTCGAATGACAAACATCTCCCCGACCAGGCTGTCGCACGGCCTGGGATCTCCCGTAGAGTTATAGGTCGAAACCACGTCATTGGCACGAGAAACATAGCCGTCGAGCATGTTGTACTTGGTCACAAGCCAACTGTGAATGCTCTCTTCCTCAGCAGCGGAAAGGCCACCGGAGTTTGCATCGTTGTCAGCGTTGCCGCCCGTCGAGCCGCCGTTTCCAGACCCTCCGGCAGAGGAACCCGACCCAGAGCCGCCGCCCGAACTCGACGAATCCGAGCCGGAGACAGAAGTATCCGAGCTACCGGGCTTTCCGGACTGCTGGGCGTCCTGCTCCTTCTGCCGCTCGACCTTATTCACCGTTGCCGCCACGCTATTGTTGGACAACCGATCGATGATCTTGGTGTTGGTGAGCACGATGGTTTTGCCATTGGCAAGCGTGACTTCGTTGTCCGGGGCCTCGGCGCCGTCCGCGTCGTCGGCGCCAAACACAATATGCGCGACCACACTTGCCCAAGCATATCCAGTCGTGGTGCCCAGATCACTTTTGACCTCATGCCCCACGCGCGGTTCGCGTGCGGCATGTGCCTGCATCATGGACGGCACGGTCATGCCATAGGCAGAAACGCCAGCTATGACCAGCACCAGCGAGCAAGACAGCAGTGCGTACGCCCGCGGCGCCAAGCCCAGTCGGCGTCGCATGCGCACCGCGGCGCCGCGCTTTGTCTGAGTGCCACCGGGCCGCATGCGTTCTCCTCCAACAAAAACACGCCGCTCGGGAGCGGCGCATTCATTCGAATCCATATTTGAGTGTATCAGCGAACCCAAAAGGTTGCGCAACGAATGGGCAAATTAAGGATGCGAGTGGAAGCATCCATGCGATAAGCGGATACAAAGCATCTTTGTTGCACAACAAACTTACAGTCGCACGGGGAAATTATGACTACCCCGTGCGTCGCGAGGAAAACATACGGCAGGAGCAGGCTCGCCACCTAAATCGTGCGACGGGCCTCAATGGCGCGCCCGAGCGTAAGCTCGTCGGCATACTCCAGGTCGCCGCCCACGGGCAGACCACTCGCCAGACGCGACACCTCGACGCCCAGCGGCTTGATAGTGCGGGCCAGGTAGCTCGCCGTGGTCTCGCCCTCGATGTTGGGGTTGGTGGCGATGATGACCTCATGGATATCCTCGTGGCCCAAACGCGCCAGCAGCTCGCGGATGTGCAACTGCTCGGGACCAATCTTGTCCATGGGGCTGATCACGCCGCCTAGCACATGGTACAGGCCATGGTAGCTGCCCGTGCGCTCGATTGCCTGGACGTCGCGCGGCTCGCCCACCACGCAAATGCGAGTGGTGTCGCGCATCGAATCCTGGCAGATGGAGCACTCGTCGGCCGTGGCGTAGTTAAAGCAGCGGCTGCAAAAGTGAACCTCCTGCTTAACCTCCAGGATGGCCTCGGCCAGGCGGCGCGCCTCCTCGGCGTCAGCCTCCAACAGGTAATAGGCGATGCGCTGGGCCGACTTAGGACCAATGCCCGGCAGACGGCCCAGCTCATCGAGCAATTTTTGCAGGCTATGGTTAGCACTCATATATATGCGCGTCTTAGAACGGCATGCCCGGGATGTTGAGGCCGCCGGTGATGGCGCCCATCTGCTTGTTGGCGAGCTCGTTGACGCCGCGAACGGCCTCGTTGACGGCAGCCATGATCATGTCCTGCAGCATGTCGACGTCCTCGGGATCGAGCGCATCGGGATCGATGGTGAGGTTGACGAGCTCCATCTCGCCGTTAACGGTCACCTTGACCATGCCGCCGCCGGCAGAGGCGTCGACGGTCTGGGACTTGAGGTTCTCCTGCGCGGCGGCAAGCTGCTCCTGCATCTTGCGAGCCTGCTTCATCATCTGCTGCATGTTCATACCGGCCATGATGGCTCCTTTACGTGCGGCCGCACGCCGAGCTGCAAGGGCAGCCGGAGCACGGCGGGACTTTCAAACTCAAAAATCGTACCACGGCGCGAGGCCAGCGAGCGGGGCGGACACGCCACCTCAGTCGATATACATGTCCTCCAATACAAACCGCACTCAAAGATTATGCAAGGTCGAATTATGCAAGGTTGCATAATATCGCACACTCAATCTAGTAGAGCCGAATCCGGCATTTCATGTGCGCCACTAAATAGCTAAATGCCGAACCGCTGCTCGAGGCGGCGCACATGGCGGCAGGGTATAATTTGATTGCCATAGATAGTAATTTGGAGGTGCCCCATGAATGCCCCCAACGCGCTCCAAAACATCCGCTCAAAACACCCCGTTGCATATGTGGTTCTCTATCTCTTTGTCGGCTGGGCATTGCTGGTTGTCATCACCCATGCCATAGCTTTTGGAGCAGAACTGCTGATAACCAGCTCGGACCAGCCCACCGTCAAATGGGAAGCGACCGATGAGTGCACCGATGGAACCCGAACCATTTACTACAACAGCCCGTCCCTCTACCAAGAGTTCAAGGTCAAGATAAAGGACTCCAAGATTGTCGGTGCCGAACCAGGCGCTTTCTTGACAATCGGAGCAACCCTCGACGCCGAGCAAGTCGAGTACACGGACAGCCGCGCGACGTATCGTGTCGACCTCAGCACCCTAGGCCGACCGTCACGCATCTGCCTGCTCGAATGCGAGACACGCGGCACCACGCTACACATGTCCGAAATTCAAATGCGCCCGGATAAAGAGCCCCTAAAGGGCTAGGGGTCCTAAGCCCAGCAAGCGATTCTCAACAGTAAAACGACAGCCCACCGGTTGTTTCTTTCCAGCGTTTGCAAATCAGCGCATGGTTAGATGAAACAAACTGCATGATATCGCGTAAATCCCGAGCAGGAATATCGCCCTTGTTATGGGCCAGCTTGCATCCGCCGGAGCGGGTAAGCCATATCTTGGTCGCCTCGGCGGTGGGGCGCTTGACCGCGATATGAACATGGACGGGCTCGCCGTTCTCCCCTGTCCAGAAAAAGATGATGTACGGCCCGAGTCGGAAAAGACTAGGCATAGACCCGTCCGCCTTCGTAAGCAAAACGCAAGATGAGCGGGGCGTTGTTGCGTACAAAATCATCGAGTTCTTTGAGGTCTGCTTCGCTAAAGCCCTCGTGCGACACCCAATTGAATGCCGGCAAGATGCACTCCGCCGTGTCAAAACCCCAATCGCGTGGGCGCTCCACAACGACCTTCACCGTATTGTCCTCACGGACTTCGGAATACGAAACTTGCGTATCGTCCTCAAGGCGGACATATTCCCACATCATAAGCTCGCTCCGTTCAAAGACGTCTCTTCTTGAGCAGTATACCCGTCTGTACAGCTACTCCACCGGCTTGAAGATGGTGGCCTGACCGAAGACGCTGCGGATGAGGGCTTTGGCCTCGTCCTCGGTCTGCGGGATGCTTGGGGCTGCGCCCTGATGGCCGAAGGGACTGCCCGCGCCGGGGTTGGACTCCCAGGGAGCCGCAGGAGCGTCCTCCTCTTTGGGGGCAGTTGCAGCGGGCTTGGGCGCGGGCGTCGCACCCGGTACGTCGAACGGGGGCAGATCGTCCCCGCTCGCATCTGCAGCGAAACCGCCAACCATGGCGTCGTCATAGGGTACCTGCTCGGATTCCCACGGCGCAGACTGCGCGGCAGGCTGAGATTTGGGAGCGGACACGCGCTCGGGCGCACGGGGCGCGGGCTCCGTCGGGAGCTTGCCCGTGGCGGGAGCGCCGGCGGGATTGTCGGAACGTAACCAGGGGGCTTTGCCCAGGTCAGACGACTTGGGCGCGGGCGAGACGGGCTTGGGCGCGGGTGTCGGAGCGGCCGGTTTGGGCGCCGCGGGCTTAGGCGCCGACGGGGTCGATGCCGCCACCGGTGCCGCTTGCTGCTGCGACGCGCTGACGTTCGAGGATGCAGGGGCCGCCGAGGACACGGGTTGCGGGTCCGCAGATGCCGCAGCCCGTGCAGATGGAGAATGCTCCTCATGTTGAGGAGCCGGCGTGCCACCCCCATCCAGGACATAGTCGACGGTACGACGACCGAAGACTGCGCAAACCGTCGGCAGGACCACCGATTGCGTGTCAGCGCGACCGAGCATCTTAATGGCAAAAGTCGAGCCCGCGGGGAACGAGACCGTGAGCTTGGAGCCGTCGTCGGCCGTGGCGCGGGCGTTGAGCAAAAGCCCTGCGTAGGAAGCCTGACGCGCCTTGACACGCTCGACGACCTCGGCCCATTTGCGCTGCAGCTCTCCGGCATCCTCGACCGCGGGCGTCTCGGCAGCACCGGCGGCGGCAACCTGGGCGGCATTGTTGGGCTGGGGCTTAGGTGCCGGAGCGGTGGCAGGCGCGGGGGCCGCAACGGGCTGAGGCGTCGGAGCCGGCGCAGGCTGAGGTGCAGGCGCTGCAGGCTTGGAAGTTGACACGGACGCAGAACGGGGCGCAGGCTGGGCAGCCGGAACAGCAGCGCCGCGGTCCCAAGGCATGCCACCCTGATGCGCGGACGTAGCAGCGGGGGCAGCGGATGCCGCCGGAGCGGCAGCACGGGCGCCCGAAATGAGCGTCGGCTGTTGGGCAGCAGCGGGTACGGATGCTGCAGGCGCGGCGGCCTGAGCAGCAGCCACGCTCGCCGGCACGGCGCCGTTGGCAACCATGGCCTCCAGGCGTGCCACGCGCTCGGCCAATGCCTCAATCGTTAAATCGGCCTCGGGACGCGCCAGACGCGTGCAGGCGATCTCGAGCACCAGGCGCACGTCGCTCGCGCCCCTCATCTCCAGTGCGGCATCGTCGAGCACCGTCAGCACACGGGCCAGGCGGTCGGCAGGATGCTCGCCAAAGGCAGCGGCCTCGGCAGCAAGCGCCTCGGCCTGCTCGGAGCCGCCCTCAAACAGCTCGGCACGGGCACCAGCAACGCAGGCAACGTACACGTCACGCACATGCGCCACCAGGTCGCGCGTCAGCTCCAGCAGGTCGTTTCCTTCCTCGACCTGCGCACGAATCAGTCCATAGAGCTCGGCAACATCGCGATCGGCAATGGCGCGGGAAAACTCGCCCAAAATCTGGTCCGAAACCTCACCTAAAAGCGAGCGGGCGTCGTCCGCATGCACAGAACCGTTGCCAAAGACGCTCAGCTGCTCCAGCGTGGACAACGCGTCGCGCATGCCGCCCTTGGCATGGCGCGCCACGATAGCCAGCGCCTCATCGTCGTAATCGAAGCCCTCCTGCTCGCACACGTATGCCAGGCGATGCTCGATATCCTCGTTGCCGATGCGATGGAAATCGAAGCGCTGGCAGCGCGAGAGGATGGTCTCCAGAATCTTTTGCGGGTCGGTGGTGCACAGCACAAAGATCACGTGTGCCGGCGGCTCCTCAAGAGTCTTGAGCAGCGCGTTGAACGCCGCCGTCGTGAGCATGTGGACCTCGTCGATGATATAGATCTTGTACTTGCCGCGCACCGGGGCAAAGTTGACGGAGTTGATGATCTCCTCGCGCACGTTGTCCACGCCGGTACGGCTTGCGGCATCGAGCTCGTAGACATCCGGGTGGTTGCCCTCGGCGATGAGCTCGCACTCCTCGCAAGTACCGTCGGGCATGCAGCCGCTTGCACCCTCGGCGCGCGCCGCCTCGGCATTGCGGCACAGCAGCGCCTTGGCCAGAATGCGCGCCATGGTGGTCTTGCCCGTGCCGCGCGGTCCGCAGAACAGGTAGGCGTGGGACAGGCGCCCCTCGGTGATGGCGTGCTCGAGCGTCGAGACGATATGCTGCTGGCCCACCACGGAGTCAAAGGTGAGCGGGCGATACTTTCGGTACAACGATTCCATGGGTGCTCCCCCGGGTATACTGAGTCTTGTTGCCGCGGCGGCCATGCGGTCGCACGGCATACTGCATTCCATAATAACCCGTACGGCGAGCCCGCCGCGATAGGAGTCCAAAGAGCATGGCAGACGCAGAGAGCAACCTCGTTCCCTCCGAAGCAGCCGACCAGGTCGAGGTCGCGCTCGAGGAGCAGGCCGCAGCCGATGACGGCATCCTGTACCTCAACGAGTACCAGTACGAAAACGACCTGGTCACCGACTTCGCCCGCCTGGTCGCCTCGCCCAGGCGTCGCGGCTCGCTGTATGTCGCCGCGGCAGTTGCCGCGCTCATCGGCATCGGCATGCTGGTGGCCGGCGGCAGCTGGATCAAGTTCGGCGTCGTGTTGATCGTGTTCGGCGCCTTTTTGGCCTGGTGGAGCAAGAACCTGCACCACACGCTCGCCCGCGACTTTATCGACGCCGTCGAGGCCGACGAGTCCATGGGTGGCCGCTATCGCCGCGTCGCCGCCAACGAGGACGGCCTGATGGTTTGGGGCAAGAGCGGCAAGTCGCAGTTCTTCCCGTTTGACAAGCTCGACCACGTACTCGACGGCGAGCGCATCTTTGTGGCCATGTTCGCCGACCAGGGCGTGACGATCCCCAAGGACACCTTCGTCCGTGGCGATGCCGAACAGTTCGGCCCCTTCCTTAAGGCGCGCATCAACAAAAAACTCCGCATCGAGACCAAGAAGAAGAAAATGAAGGCCGAGAAGGCCGCCGCCGAGGCCAAGCAGGGCGACAAGCCCCAGGAGACCAAGGGCAAGCAGCGCAAGCAGAAGAAGAACAAGAAGAAGCGCTAGGCCGGACGCAAGGTCCAGACCCCAGACGGAGCTTAAATTGAATGTCGCCCACCTGCGCGTGCTACACTAGCAGCATCTATGCCACCGCGAATGGCTCGGCCCCGTGCCCGCCACTCGCAAACGAACTTTAAACGCACGAAGGTTGGCCATGCCGCTTTTCTCGCAACATACCGCCCGGTTCTCGCCGGACGTTCCCTTGGAGGGCACTAGCTCTCGCGAGCTGCTCAAGCGGTACCAGCCGCTCGAGACGCTTGCGACCGGCGGTTTTGGCTCCATCGAGATTTGCCGCGACACGCATCTGCGCCGTCGCGTGGCCATTAAGCGCATTCCCCTTATCAACGGCGCCGGCATGCCCGCCAGCGACATCATGGACGTGCTGCGCGAGGCGCATACCGCCGCCATGCTTCAACATCCCAATATCGTGCAGGTTATCGACTTTACGCACGACACCGCCTATGCCTACCTGGTTATGGAGTATGTCGACGGCATGTCGTTGGCCGAGTTTTTGCATCGCGTGGACGGCCACTCGCTCACCTTTGACGAGGCCGCGGCCATTGCCGACGCGCTGGGTCAGGCACTCACCTTTGCCCATGCAAACGGCGTGCTTCATCTGGACATAAAGCCCGCCAACGTGCTCATCGACCATTCGGGCAATGTAAAGCTCACCGACTTTGGCATGGCGCGGCTGTCGTCTGCCGGCGGCTTTGGCGGCTCGCGCGGCGGCACCATCGGCTACATGCCGCCCGAGCAGCTCGATATCGAGACCGGCACGGTCGACGAGCGCGCCGATGTCTTTGCCCTCGCCTGTGTGATCTACGAGGGCCTGTGCGGCAGCGCTCCCTTTATGGCGGCCACGCCCGCCGGCTCGCTCGGCCGCATCATCGGCGGCGCCACCTATCCCAGCGAGCTGATACCACACTTCCCCCCGGGAGCCGAGGCCGCGCTCATGAGCGCGCTCTCCCCCATGCCGCAGGACCGCCCCAGCAGCATCGAGGCATTTTGCGACCAGCTCCTTGCCGGTCTGGGCAGCGTACGCGAGGGCCGTCGCAGCCTGGAACAAATGGTTGGCGAGCTTTCGGATGACGAGCAGGAGCTCGACGATATCGAGCCGTCGCACTACGAGGACGAAGCCATCGAGGTCGACCCCGCACTTGGCTGGGCGGGCACGCGCTGGAGCCATGCGCGCGACTACACCATGCGCGCTATCTCGGCGCTGGCGTGCGGCACCTTTAGCTTTTTGCTGATGCAAACGGCCGGAGTCGCGACGCTTCCCGGCCTGGTCATTGCGGCTATCGCGATCGGAGCGGCGGCTGGCCTGGCCCCCCAGATTGGCTCGGCCATCTCGGCTGTGGGCTTTTTGGTGCTCATGGCCAACGCCACCATGCAGGCACAGGGCATCCTGTCGATGCTGCCCGTCGCGGTGATCTTTGCCGCCGCCATGTCCGGTTGGTGGATTGCCTGGGGTCGCACCGAGACTGCCGCGAGCGCCACGCTCACCTGTGCACTCGCGCTTGGCTGTCTGACCGGCAATACCTTCCTGGCAGCTGGGGTCGCCGCCGGCGTCGCGTCATTTTGGCTCGGCCCGGCAAGCGCCGCCGCGGCAACGGGCATGGGCGCGCTTTTTGCCCGTCTGGCCACGGTCGCGCTTTCAGCCGGAGGCGTACTGGGGCTCGGTAACGTTGCCGCAGCGCTGGGAGACCCGCTCCTTTGGGCTGCCTTTGTGCTGGTCGCGGCAACTGCCGCGGCGTCATCTGCGCTGCTCAATGCCCATGCCAAGCGTGCCAATCAGGGCTCAAACCTTGCCGCAATCGCCGCAATCGCTGTCACCGGCATCGGCTGCGCAGCGGCGTCCTGTCTTGCACACCATATGGAAATTGCCAGCCTTGCAGCCGCGGTCGTCGCCAAGGCGGCGGTTGCGGGAACCCTATCCTCTATAATCGTTGGGATATGCCTATATTTGCTCGGATACCAAAGAACCTATACGGAGAGTGATCTTTCGTGAACTTCCTGAACATCTTCGAGGACCACGTGGCCGGCATCTTCGGTGCCACCCGTGCCCCGTTCTCCTTTAAGAAGCTTGCCAAGCAGGCCGCTCGCGACATGGAGGATCAGACTCTGGTGATCAACGGCGTCAACACGGCGCCGGCACTCTATACCATCCTTATCGCCGCCGACGACGATCCCATGCTCGCCCCGTTCTACCCCGAGCTTTCGCGCGAGGTCCGCGAGTTTGTGAAGGCGCAGGCCGAAAAGCGCCGCTATGTCTTTGTCGGCGAGCCCCTCGTGCGCTTTATGATCGATCCGCAGCTGCGCGCCGGCAAGTTCTCGGTCTTTGCCGAGAACGTCGATGCCCCCACGCTCGGCCGCCTGTACGAAGAAGAGCGCGCCTATCAAAACGGCCTGGGCCAGAACAACTCCGCGGCAAGCCGTGCCGCCAGCGCCCCGCGCGCCGGCCAGCAGCAGTTTGCTGCCCCGCAGCAGCAGCGCCCCGCCGCCATGCCCCAGCAGCAGCCGACGCCTCGCGCCGCCGCTCCCGACCCGCTTGCCGTGGCAGATCCCTTCGCGCCTAGCGTCCCCGACCCCGCCGCTCCTATCCCGGTGCCGCAGACCGTCTCGCGCGACGCGCTTGCCGGCATGGGCGGAGCCGCCGCGACCGGTGCCGCCGTGGGCCTAGGCGCCGCAGCCGGCATCGCCTCCAACATGGCGAGCACCCGCGCCCCGCAGCGCCCGCTCGCCCAGCTCGTCGACGTCGTGAGCGGCGAGAGCCATAGCATCACCTCCGCACAGGTGACCATCGGTCGCGAGCGCTCGGTTTCCGACATTGCCCTGCGCGACCCCAACGTGTCGCGTCGCCACGCCCAGCTCACCTTTACGGGCTCGGATTGGTCGATCGAGGACCTCAATTCCACCAACGGCACGCTCGTCAACAACCGCCGCATTACGCGCTGCCCGCTGCGCAACGGCGATCTGCTGACGTTTGGCCTGAGCACCTTTGAATTTAGGGGATAGTCGCTTATGAACATCGATATCGTCCTTTTTGCAGGCCGCATCGTCCTGGTCGCCCTGCTCTATATCTTCCTGTTCGCCGTCATGAAGACCGGCGTGGGCCTTGTGCGCGGGCAGCGCCGCGACTCGGCTATCTGGACGATCGATGTGGACAAGGGTCCGCGCGGTATCCGCGGCATCCACGTAGACATGCTCGGCCCCGTCATCGTCGGTCGCTCGCCATCTTCGGACATCTGCATCAACGAACCGTTCGTCTCGGCCTCGCATGCGCGCTTTTCGCTACAGGGCCCGGCGCTCATCATCGAGGACCTCAACTCGCTTAACGGCACGCTCGTCAACGGCCGCCAGCTCGTGGAGCCCGCAACGCTGCGCGAGGGCGACGAAGTCCAGATTGGCGACGTGGTCATGAAGGTGAACCGTCGATGATCGACGAGGAGAACAAGTCCGCAACTATGACCGAGGCACCGGCTGCCGCCACAGCTGCGCCGGCCCACGCCGCTCCGGCGGGCTCCGCACCCGTGGAGCCCGAGGACACCGTGTTCTCCCTGCCTCTTTCGCATGTAACGCATGATATTTCGGATCTCGCCGATAACGAGGGCGAAGAGGATGCCGCAGCAGCGCCCATCGGCGCACATGCTGCGGAACAGCCCACAGCGCCCGAAGCAACCCCGGCGCCGGCTCACTTTGCAGAGCCCGTCGCCGCGGCAATCAACGAGAGCGCTGCGGTGTTTGCGGCACCCGAGCCCGCCGCGCCGGCGTTTCCCATGGCCCCGGCGTCCGAGGTTGCGCCCGCGTCTACGCCGGCGCCCGAGCCTATAGACGTCAGCCCGCAAGACGACGAGTCGACCGCCCGCGTTTCCGAGGAGCCCGACTCCCCGGACACCGGAGATTCCGAATCAAACGCCGAGACAAACACCGTCTCTCCCGGTGACACAGCAGAGATCGACGTTGCCGCCGTTGAGGCCAAGCTCATAGACCCCGGCTCGACCATGAGCTTTGAGCCCCTGACCGAGGAGCGCATCGAGACCGACTCGACCTATGATGCCGGCACCACCACGCAACTCATGTGGGGCGCCCGCTCCGACGTTGGCTGCGTGCGCCCGCACAATGAGGATTCCTACCTGGTGCAGTCGCCGCTCTTTTGCGTATGCGACGGCATGGGCGGTCACGCCGCCGGCGAGGTAGCCTCCTCTATCGCTGTCGAGACCATTGCCAAGACAGCTCCTCAGTCTGCCGACGCCGCACGCCTGGCGGCAGCCGTCGAGGCCGCCAACGCCGCCGTAATCGAGGCTGCCTTGAATGGCCTGGGCAAGCCCGGCATGGGCTGCACAGCCACTTGCGCCTATATCGAAAACGACACGCTCGCCATCGCCCACGTGGGTGACTCTCGCGCCTACCTGCTCCACGAGGGCACGCTCATCCGCGTGACCCGCGACCACTCCTACGTGGAGGAGCTCGTGGACGCCGGCGAGATCACGGCAGACGAGGCTCGGCAAGCGCCGCGTCCACTAGGTTGTCGACGCAG
>CABUBS010000008.1 GCA_902489855.1 uncultured Collinsella sp. | reverse complement strand
GACTGTTTTTAGCCCGCGGGCGAGCACGCCGGCAGGCGGGCGAAGCCGGTGTGGATCCGCGAAGCGGATGCGCGGAATCCTATACGCCGCACCAATTGAAATTGAAGCCTCCGGCAACGGGGGCTTTTTTGTTATTGACTCGTGTAAGATTCCGAGTAAGCGTCTCGGTGCACCTGGGGCGCGCCCTTTCTTTAGACGACCGATCAGGGTGATATTTCGTGGCAGAGCGTCCGACTTATAAGCTCAAGTTTCTCGATCCCAAGAAGCGCTTTCCGGTGATGCCCGAGCAGCCTGCAGGGCGCTCGTATGGCGTTGTTTGGAAACTCTTTGGCGACGATCCGCACGAATCATGCTACGCCGTTGAATTCGTCGGCAAGAGCCATGTGTCACTTTTAGGCTACGTGAGCGTTTCGGGCGAAGTGTACAAGGTGGACCGCCCCGTTAGCGAGGCGCCGTTGCCCGATGATCCCGATATGCAACTGGTTCTTGATGAGTCCGACTCCAGCATTGGCGAGATTGCGGTAAGGGGCGCCGATGGGACGATGCGTCCCCGGGCGCGGGTCATCGGCTCTCCAAAAGGCCCTATGCGCGAGCAGTCCGACCGCGAGACATGGAATTCGGCCCGCAGCCTCCCTTACGGTGAGTTCATGGCATCTATGTTCTTGCGCTACGTGATATTTGCCGACTCCGAAAATGCTATTGCGACCACGGCAGACACCCATAGGCTCGACGAGAGCATGCACAATGTCGTCGACAAGATCAAACTCGTCAAGCTGCCCGAGCCAGTCGAAGTGCTGCTGGGCTTTGATTCGACGCCGCTTCCCGATGCCATCGAGACGTTGCTCTACCGCATTGACCATACGGATAATCCGAGCGGCATCGAGCGCTATGCCGCGGCCTTGATGGGCGAAGTCAATCTGCCTCGTCTGCGTACCATAGCGACAAAAACCGAAATGAGCTTGGCCCGTATCGACCGTTCAAAGCTCTTTTACCTCAATTTCGATCGCAGCCTGCTGGATCAGGACGAGATCGACACCTTGCTTGCCATTGAGTGCCGCCTGAACCGCCTCTCGGGCATTCTTGAGCGTATCGGAGCCGGATTGGCCCCTGTCGCCTCATCGCCAAGCTTTGAGGGTTGCTCGCTCTTTGATCTGTGGCACATCTCTAAGACGACCAACGATGTTCCTCGCTTGCTCGAAACGCTGTCGAGCGACAACCCGTGGGCCAAGCCGGGAACCGTTTCGTGCCAGCCGGGTGGCGAGTGGGACGTGCGCACCCGCTTTGCACGAATTGTCGAGGCGCTCAACGTGGTCACGCGACTCGACTATACCTATCGTGTCAACGTTGCCGAGGGGATTATGCGCGTCCAGTTTGGGCACTCTGTCGTTGATGCCATGCCGCAGCGTGAATATGACGCTCAGGATGACGCCTGGCGCGAACTGGACGAGGACGTGCGTGCGGCGTGGGCCGCGGAGCACGACGCGCGCGTGGCGCTTACGCTTGCAGCAGCTTGCTTTGCCGCGGGTGCCTGCATCACGCGCTGCTATGTGCAGATTGAGGCTCCCGACAACGAGCGGGATGTGAACATCGTCGCAACGTATTCCTTTGCCCGTGCCGAGTATTTTGCCGATTGTGTTCCCGTCGCCAAGGATCTTGAGAGCATGGGTATGGACGATATGCCGTGCAAGCGCATGCTTGAGGCATATGAGGCGACCACGCCGGATATGATTGAGCCTGCTGAGGTCCACGCTCGCCCGCGTGACGACCATCGTCCGCTGCCGCCGGCGTTGCGCGACCTGTTGCTTGCCGATACGGCTGACGAGTTGGAAGTTATGGAAGAGGATGGCGACCCGTACGTGGCGCGCGTCGTTGAATTGCGCGAGCAGTCTAAAACTGACCGTGCAGGTGCATTCGAGGGCTTTTCTCGTTTGGCCGAGGAGCTGGAGGCCAAGTGTGCCGTTGCCGAGCTCTTGGCAACGGGGCCGGTCCAAACGCAGTTCTGCGACAACCAGTTGGTACGCATGGTGCTGCCGGTGATGGAGGAGGATCGTTCCGTGCGCATTCTGCGCGCGCCCGATGCGCTGTACTTTGCCCAGCACGAGATTTGCAGCTTTTATGCCGAACAGGAAGATTTTGAGCGCGCGTTGCCCGAGGTGCGCCGCCTTTACGATTTGGCGCGCTCGTCCATGCAATCGCATTTTGCGCTGATTAACGTGCTGGCGCGCCTGGAGCGTTTTGACGAGGTTATCGAGGTGGCCCGTCACGGTTTGCGCATCGCGAGCGATCGTCCCTCGATCGGCTACCTGTTTTACCGTTTGGCATTTGCATACTGGAACTGCGATCAGCTCGAGCTGGCGCTGGCGTGCTACCGCCTCGTGCCGCGCGGCGAGGAGTCGGGCAGCAGCGCGCTGGAGGAAATGCAGGGGCTCATGAACGAGATGGGCATCAATGAGCCTCCGACGTTCGATGATGCGGTTGAGACCATCCGCAAGGCGGGGCTCGAGTTGCCGCCGGTGCCCGCCGTGACCAACCAGCTGGCGGATGCTGCCGTACAACTCGTTGATAACGGTTTCTTCTTCCTGGCGCGCGGCTGTATCTTCCAGATGTGGCGCACCATGGGTAATGATGAACTTGGCTCCCTCAACCGCTCGCTGGGGTAGGAGCGGTATAGCGGGACTACACCGTGCTCGGCATCTCGTTTGTTCAGTATACTGAACAAAAATTGCTATAATTTGTTCAGTATATTGAACAAATGGGAGGCCCTATGAATCGCGAACTCCTAAAACATGTGATTTTTGACCAACACGAGGTTATTCGCAGCGCGACGATTGTGCCGCGCCGTTACCACTTGGATCCCCAGGGAAACTATGTCATCACGGGCCTTCGTCGCTCGGGAAAGTCAACGCTGCTATATAAAGTTGCGCGCGATTTGGTTAGAGACGGAGCAGCGTGGAACCAGATAATCTATATCAACTTTGAGGATGAGCGCCTCGCTGAATTCACTTCCGCCGATTTCAACGATATCTTGCTCGCCCAAAGCGAACTGAGCGACCGGGAGGGCTATTTTTTCCTTGACGAAGTCCAGAACATCGAGGGCTGGGAAAAATTTGCGCGGCGATTAACAGATTCTGGTAGACGCGCCTATATAACGGGCAGCAATGCGAAGATGCTGAGTAGCCAGATTGAAACGACACTTGGCGGTCGTTATCTGGTCAAACACGCTACTCCCTACCGATTCGATGAGTATCTAGACGCATTGGGGAAAAGCCGCGACGAGGCGGCTCTGTACTCGACGTCGGGCATGGGTGCCCTGAGCGCGGCGTTCGATTCTTTTTATACCTACGGTGGGTTCCCTGAGTCCCTTCGTTATGGGGCACCGCGAGAATATGTTGAGAGTGTCTATCAAAAAGTTTTGCTCGGAGATGTCGTTGCGCGCAACAGCGTACGTAACCCCCAGGCTATGCGCGTGCTTGTGAAGAAAGTTGCGGAAACGGTCCACAACGAGGCTTCTTTTTCATCCTTGCACGGAATGCTCAAAGGCATTGGATATGGCCTAAGCAAGGCGGCACTCATTGAGTACTTGGGGATGATCCAAGAGGCGTACCTGCTATTTGCCGTTAAAAATGCGACGGCAAAATTCGTAGAACGAGAAGGTAGCCCCAAATACTATTTTTCGGACAATGGTTTGCTCAACCTCTTCTTGGTGAATAAGGAGCCGGTGCTGCTCGAAAACGAAATTGCGGTTGCGATGCATGATGTGTACGGAGACGCGCTCTGCTATCTAAAATCCGCAAAAAACGGGATCGACATCGATTTCTACGTGCCCGAGAGGGGGCTTGCGGTTCAGGTGACGTATTCGTTGTCGGAAAGCGCTCGGTCGCGCGAAATTGGCAACTTGGTAAAGCTTGCCAAGGTTGATGACGCCGTGAACAGGCTTGTTATTGTGACAAAGGAAGATGAGGGGGACATCGATGTTGAGGATGCGCACATTGAGGTTATCCCCGCGTGGAAGTTCATCTTGAGGGACCTCTGCGGCCAACCGGGCGCGTGATTGGTTCCCATCGGAAGATTGCGGGCTGTTGGGGCTCTCGGGATTACCGGCAACAAAGAATCGTCGCAAATTCCCTCTTGCCCATCCTCGCCTGTTTGGTTACTATAAAACGGCTGTTACGGAGAGCTGACCGAGAGGCCGAAGGTGCTCGCCTGCTAAGCGAGTATGCCCCAAAAGGGCATCTGGGGTTCGAATCCCCAGCTCTCCGCCAGTTTAACTTTAAAGAAGGGTCCCGTGTGGGGCCCTTTTTTAGTTTAAAGAACGTTAGCTGGGGATTCGAACCCCAAAAAAGGAGGCGTCCTTTCGGACGCCTCCTTTCAGTGAGCGTATCGTTTCTCTAGCCCCTATACCTCGGGCGCTTTGGCCACGGTTTCGCTTTCGGCCGTGAGCGGGCGGTTGTCGATGCGGCGGCCTAGGCGGTCAAGCTTCACAAGCAGCCACTCAATGGGATTCGGCCCCGAGCCTTCCTCGTCGGCAACCAAATCCATGACGGCGATCTTGGTGCCGTCCTGCTTGAGCGTGACGCTGCCCACCTTGTCACCCACATGCACTGTGCCCGAAAGGTCGTCGTAGGTAACCTTCTCGGTCACCTCGCCGGCAAGTGAAAAGACGGTCGCCTGCGCCGTGGGGTCGGCAAGCGTGGCGTCGATGGTCTTATCCGTCCAGTCGGTCTGGCTAATGCGTGCCATGAGCGGGTTGCCGTTGGCGGTCTTTTCCTGCGTGTTGGCGATCGCGACCGTTACCTTGTGGCTGTAGTACCAGTTGGCAAGGGTGGCGGTATCGGTAAAGCGCTGGTCGGTGGTGGTGGAGTTCAAAACGACAGTGTAGACTTCATCGCCATCGCGGTTGTAGGCTCCCGCAAAGCAATAGCCGGCATCGTCGGTCGTGCCGGTCTTGCCGCCGATGTTGCCATCCTGGCCCAGCAGATAGTTGTGCGTGTCCATGGAATGCGAATGGTCGGAGCCGTCGGCACCGGTGACCTCAATCCAGGAATCCTCGCTCGCTACGACCTCACGGATCGTGTCATTCTTCATAGCTTCCTGCATCATCAGCGCCACGTCGTGTGCAGTCGAGTGCATGTCGCCAGCCCACTCATCAAAGTCCAAACCATGCGGGTTCTCAAAGACCGTGCCGGTGCAGCCGAGCTTCTTGGCGCGCTCGTTCATGGCCTTAACGAACGTCGCCTCGGCGTCCTTGGTCTTGGGGTCGATCTTTTTGCCCACGTACTCGGCAAGCATGATAGCGGCGTCGTTGCCCGAGGGAATCATCAATCCGCGCAGGGCCTGCTCCACGGTGAGCTGGTCGCCTTCGAGCAAGCCGGCAGTCGAGTTGCCTACGGTGGCCGCGGCGTTGCTCACCGTCACCTTCTCGTCCATCTTGCAGTTCTCGACGGTCAGGATTGCAGTCATTACCTTGGTGATCGAGGCGATCTTGACCTGTTTGTCGGCATTGCGGGCATAGTAGACGGTGTCGTCTTTGCCCATGACGAGGGCATTGGTCGCATCGATATCGGGCAGGTTCTCAGCCGTGATGCCACGCGCATCGGCGGTTTTGCCGCACACGTTGTCGGTCGTGAGCACTTGGGCGCCGGCAACGGTGGGTACGCCAATAGCAAGGGCGATGGCGCAGGCAAAGCCGGCGGCCAGCTTGGTAGAGCGCTTTGCAAAAGAGGTGAGGGACTTCACAGATTTCGCTTTCGACGGGACGGTCTCTTCTGGCTCTAGAGTATATCGTTTGGCGGTGATGACGGTCATCGCGTGCGTGCGCGGGCTGCGTCTGCGCCCGAACGGACATGTTGGTGCTTAAGGTCGACTTAATCGCCAGCGCTTGTTGTGTGTGCCGAGCGTCCCCTCGGGCATAATGGAGCGCGAGAGGAGCACGCATGAACGAGCGCATTTTGGTGGTCGACGACGAGAAGGCCATCGCCGACCTGGTTGGCATCTACCTTACAAAAGAGGGCTTTGATGTTCAGATTGCCTATAGCGGAGCCGATGCGGCCAAGGCGATCTTGGAGCAAGAGTTCGATCTGGCGCTGTTAGATGTCATGCTGCTCGATATCGATGGCTTTGAGCTGTTGCGCACGATTCGCGCCAGCCATACCTATCCCGTGATTATGCTGACGGCGCGCGATGCCCAGCAAGACAAGATCGAGGGACTTTCGCTCGGCGCGGACGATTACGTCGTCAAACCGTTTCGCCCACTGGAGCTGATCGCGCGTGTGTGTGCTCAGCTACGCCGTTACACCAGCTACGGCAGCCGTGCGCAAGCGATCGAGTCTCCGCTCATTCAGCTCGACGGCCTCGAGATCAACCGTGACGCCCGCGCCGTGGCGGTAGACGGCGCGCCGGTACGCCTCACGCCTATTGAGTATTCCATCTTGCTGTATTTGGCTGAGCATCGTGGCAGCGTGGTGGCGGTCGAGGACCTGTTCCGGGCGGTGTGGAATGAGGACTTTATGCCCGGCTCCAACAATACGGTGATGGTGCACATTCGCCACCTGCGCGAAAAGATCGGCGATGACGCTCAAAAGCCGCGCTTTATCAAAAACGTCTGGGGCGTCGGCTACATAATCGAATAACGCCTTTGATGGTGGGGAAGTGGATATGACAAAAGACGATAGGCAGGCATTCGAGGTGCCCGATCGACTCTTTGAATACGTGAGGTCGGTCGTCGACAACCGCGCGCTTGCAACGGTGCTGCTCTTTTTGCTGAGCCTGCTGCTGATTGGCATCGATAACATCGCTGGAATCTTGGCGGTGCTGCTTGTCGGCTTTTTGCTGATCGATCGATTTGAAATCGTACGCCGCTGCGTGGTGATTGGCGGTGCCGCGTGGGCCATGACGTTGGCGATTGGCGCCATGGCACTCGGCGGCATCGAAGGGCCGGTGCTGTTCGATGCCGGCTTTGTATTCAACATGCTTGGCTTTGTGCTGGCGCTTGCCGTGTGCGTGCTGTTCTTTTGCGGCCGCGCCCTGTACTACCAGGGCTACGAGCAGGGCGAGCAGCATGCCGATTGTGTGCTGGCCGCTCGTATTCAAGATCGCCTGATCGATCACCCCGACACCTGGGACAACATCGACGGCGACTTCCTGGAGGTCGAGGGCGCACTCAACCGTGTGCGCGATCGCGAGCGCAAGGTGCAACAGGCCTTGCGTGACGAGTCTCATCGCAAGGACGATCTGGTCACGTACTTGGCACATGACCTACGCACCCCGCTTGCCAGTGTGGTGGGCTATCTTTCGCTGCTGCAAGAGGCTCCTGAGCTGCCGGTTGAGCAACGTGCGCACTTTACGGGCGTGGCGCTCGACAAGGCGCACCGGCTCGATGCGCTCATCGAAGAGTTCTTCGATATCACGCGCTTTGACTTCCACGATATCGTGCTCACGCGCGGCTATGTTGATCTGGGGTTGCTGCTGGCTCAGGTGGCTGACGAGTTCTATCCCATCCTCAACGAGCAGCATAAGGAAGTCCAAGTTGATATTCGCGAGGACCTGACGGTGCTCGTGGATGGCGATAAGATGGCCCGCGTGTTCAACAACATCATGAAAAACGCCGTCGCCTATAGCTATGAGGGCTCGACTATCACGATTGAGGCCAGGCGCCAAGACGATGGCGGCGTGCGCGTGCGCTTTATCAATCAGGGCGATCCTATCCCTGCGGCTAAGCTCAAGGTGATCTTTGAGAAGTTCTATCGCCTGGATGCGGCGCGTGCGACCAATCGCGGTGGTGCCGGCCTGGGCCTTGCTATTGCCAAGGAGATCATCGCGGCACACGGCGGTACCGTTGCATGTGAATCGACGCCCGAACACACGATATTCACCATCGAGCTGCCCGCCGCATAGCCAGCGTGCCCTTACAAACACTTGACAATGTGCTCACGTGCGTATGAGCCGCGATTCCTACTATCGATACTGCTGAATTGATATCGATATGGAGGTATGCGGTATGACGGCTGCTTCGGCTGTGGAGCCCACGGAGCTTGAAGAACTCATGGAAGCGCAGGCCGAGGCCGCGCACGAGCGCGAGGTTGGGGACGCGACTCGCCCCACGGCAGAGGATTTTGCCGTCTCGCCGACGCGCATCGATGTCGAGGGCCTCGACCTGTTCTATGGCGACCACCATGCGCTCAAGGACGTGAATATCAAGATCCGCGACAAGCAGATCACCTCGTTCATCGGGCCTTCGGGCTGCGGAAAGTCCACGTTGCTGCGCTGCTTTAACCGCATGAACGACGGCATCAAGGATTGCCGCATCGAGGGCAAGATCGCGCTCGATGGTCAAGATATCCTGGACGATTACGACATCTGCCGTTTGCGCCAGCGCGTGGGCATGGTGTTCCAGCGCCCCAACCCGTTTCCCATGAGCATCTACGACAACGTCGCCTACGGTCCGCGCGGTATGGGTGTGCGCGACCGCGTTATGCTCGATGAGCTGGTCGAGGACTCCCTGCGTCGCGCTGCCCTGTGGGACGAGGTCAAGGACAAGCTCAAAGAGTCGGGCCTGGGTCTTTCGGGTGGACAGCAGCAGCGCCTGTGCATCGCCCGCGCACTTGCCGTGCAGCCCGACATTCTGCTGATGGATGAGCCGACCTCGGCACTCGACCCTGTGTCGACGCTCGTGGTGGAGCAGCTGGCCTGCGAGCTCAAGGAGACCTGCACGCTGGTGGTTGTGACGCACAACATGCAGCAGGCCGCGCGTATTTCCGACTCGGTTGCGTTCTTTTTGCTGGGTGAGCTGGTGGAGCACGCGCCCACCGCGCAACTCTTCAAGAATCCGTCCGATCCGCGCACCGCGGATTATTTGACGGGGCGTTTTGGCTGACGCTGTCTTTTACAGGTGCCTTTAGGGTTAAGATGCGGCTATATCGGCCGCAAAGGGGTTCAACATGATCTATTACGTCGAGGACGATGACAACATCAGGGATTTGACAGTCTACGCGCTGCGCAAGCAGGGAATCGAGGCCGAGGGCTTTTCGTGCGATGGCGAGTTTAAAGCTGCCGTGGCGCGACGGGTGCCCGATGCTGTGCTGCTCGATATCATGCTGCCCGACACCGATGGCTTGGCGATTATGCGTCGCCTGCGTGCCGATCGCCTGACGGCGACGGTGCCCATCATGATGCTTACCGCCAAGGACACCGAACTCGACAAGGTGATGGCGCTCGATGGCGGTGCCGACGATTACCTGACTAAGCCGTTTTCGCTCATGGAGCTTGCGAGCCGCTGCCGCGCACTGCTGCGTCGCGGCGGCATGGTCAAGCAGGCGAGCGATGTGCTCAGCGTGGGCGACATCGTGCTTTCGCCCAGCCATCGCGAGGTGACCGTTGCCGGCGAGCCGCTTAAGCTCACCCTGCGCGAGTTCGACCTGCTCGAGTACCTCATGCGCAAGCCCGGCGTGGTCTTTACCCGCGAGTCGTTGCTGCAGAGCGTGTGGGGCTGGGACTTCGACGGCGGTTCGCGCACCGTTGACGTGCACGTGCAGACGCTTCGCCAAAAACTGGGCGAGCATGCCAGCGCCATCGAGACCGTGCGCGGCGTGGGTTATCGCCTGGCCGAGCCTTCTGCCGGTGATGGTGCCGAAGGCGACGACACCGCGGCCACCGCATCGGAGGAGTAACCCGTGGTCTTCGCCCCCCAGGGAAAACATACGCTGTCGCACCGCGTTTTTGTGACGATCTTTGTCTGCGCCATGGCGGTTATCGTGGCGTTTACGGTGCTGGGTGCGTTCTTTGTGCAAAACACTTTGGCGGATGCCACGAGTGCCAATCTGGCGCAGGAAACCGAGCTTATTGCTGCCGCCCTCGACGAGCAGCAGGAGCCCATTCCGTTCTTGCGAAGCCTCGATCGCGAGGATCTTCGTATCACGCTGATCAATAAGGACGGATCTGTTGCCTACGACAACGAGGCGTCACCTTCCACACTGCCCAACCATGGCGATCGCCCCGAGGTCATCGAGGCCTTTGAGAGTGGTTCGGGTTCCGCGGAGCGCGCAAGCTCTACACTCGACGAGATTATGCTGTATCGCGCCGTCACCCTTGATAACGGCCAGGTCGTTCGCTTGGCGCAGGCCCAGCCTGGCGTTGCGGCGATTTTGCTGTCGATGCTGGCGCCGATGCTGCTTATCGCAGCAGCGGGTGCAGTACTCTCGTTTTTTATGGCGCGCCGTGAGTCCCGTGCCATCATCGCGCCGTTGCAAGAGGTGGATTTGGATCACCCACGCCGTAGCTATGAGCACGCCTATGCCGAGATGGTCCCCATGCTTGAGCGTATCGAGTCGCAGCGCCAGGAACTCAAGCGCCAAATGGCGGTGCTAGCGGACAACGACCGTATGCGCCGCGAGTTCACGGCGAATATCACCCATGAGCTCAAGACGCCGCTTACGGCGATTTCGGGCTATGCCGAGCTCATCGCAAACGGCATGGTCGAGGGCGAGGATGACCTGCGCAACTTTGGCGGTCGCATCTATCGTGAGGCGGGCCGTTTGGCGGCGCTCGTCAACGACATCCTTACGCTGTCTAACTTGGACGAGGCCGAGCGTGCAACTGAGGGCGAGGCGGTGCCCATTGGGTCCACGGAGCCTATTGAGCTCTCGCGTGCCATCTACGCGGTTGAGCAGCGTCTTGAACAGGTCGCCCGTCAGGCGAATGTGACGATAAGTCATGAGACCAAGCCTGTGGTCATCGAAGGCGTGTCGCGCTTGATTGACGAGCTCATCTATAATCTGGCAAGCAACGCCATCCGCTACAATCGACCCGGCGGTACGGTTACGCTGCAGTGCGGCACCAACGACGAAGGCCATCCGTTCCTCGCGGTCGCCGACACGGGAATCGGTATTGCGCCTGAAGAACAGGGCAAGGTATTTGAGCGGTTCTATCGCGTGGACAAGAGTAGGTCCAAGGCGCGCGGCGGAACCGGTCTGGGGCTTGCCATTGTCAAGCATGCGGCCCTGTATCATCACGCCACGCTCGATCTGTCGAGCGAGTTGGGCGTGGGAACCACCATTACGGTGACGTTTCCCATACAGCAGGACGAGCCATTCGCATAGCGATACAACATAGATATTGATGTAGACGCCGCATTTGACTTTCGGGTGCGGCGTTGTTGTGCAATTTTACGATTGCTTCCGACATTTTTACAGAAGAGCCTGTTTCTTATGTATAGAGTTTGGTCTCGGTAAAAAGATGCGATAACATACGGACAGTTTTGTCAATCCGAACTGGGGAAATGAAAGGCAAGCTGCATGACCCTTCTCGAACTGTTCCAGCTGCTCAAAAAGCACCTCAAGCTGGTCATCACCCTTCCGGTGGTCTGCGCGATCGCCATGGGCATCGTGTCCTTCGCTGCGATGGACAACACCTATACCGCGACGACGAGCATGTACATTCTCGCCAAGACTGACGATAGCGGTCAGATGAGCTACAACGATCTCTCGGCGAGCCAGATGCTTTCCAACGATATCGCCACGCTGCTGGATAGCGATAGCGTTAAGAGCGGCGCCGCCAAGGAACTGGGCCTCACCGATCTGGATGACTACAAGGTGTCTGTTTCCTCCGAGACCACCACGCGTGTCATTACGCTTTCGGTTACCGGCACCGATGCCAAGGAGACGGCTGAGGTCGCAAAGGCCATAGCTAGTTCGGTGAGTACGGTCGCTCAGAACGTCGGCGCTGCCCAGAGCATCAACGTTATCGACGAGGCTAAGACCCCCGAAGTCCCCAGCGGCCCCAAGCGTATGCTGTACGTTGCTGTCGCGTTCCTCGCGGGCATCTTTATCGCAGTTGCCTATGTCGTTTTGGCAGACATGCTCAACACCCGCATCCGCGGTGCCGAAGAGGCAGAAGAGCTCCTGGGCATTCCCGTTGTTGGCCGAATTCCGGCTATGAAAGGTGGTAAATAGGCATGGCTAAGGCAAAGAACACCGATAAGCTCGTTGTACAGAATGCCGCCAAGACCCTTCTGGCCAACATCCGCTTTGCGAGCGTGGACGACCCCATTCGCACCATCACCGTTACGTCCTCGATTCCCAACGAGGGCAAGTCTACGGTTTCCATCAACCTTGCCCAGGCTATCGCTACGAGCGGCAAGTCCGTGCTCCTGGTCGAGGCCGATATGCGCCGCAGGTCCCTTTCCGATATGCTCGGCGTTCGTTCGCGCGGCGGACTCTATGCGGTTCTTTCCGAGCAGATCTCCATTGACCAGGCGATTGTCGAGACGGGTCAGAAGAACTTCTACTTCCTCGATGCCGAGCCGCATATTCCCAATCCTGCCGACATCATCGTCTCTCACCGCTTTGCCAAGCTGGTAAAGGCACTGTCTGCTAAGTTCCAGTACGTCATCTTCGACGCTCCCCCGGTCGGCACCTTCATCGATGCTGCCGAGATTGCCAGCCTGACCGACGGCACGCTGTTCGTGGTGCGCGAGGACTTCACCAAGCGCGAGGAGGCGCTCAACGCCATCGGTCAGCTTAAGAAGTCCGAGAAGGTCAAGCTCATCGGTACCGTTATGAACTACTGCGAGACCGAGACCAGCGAGTACTACTACTCCTACTACACCAAGGACGGTAAGAAGGTTAAGAAGGGCTCCGACGATCAGGGGACTTCCAAAAAGGGCATCTTCACCAACCGAGCAAACGTTTAGTTGATTAAGGCTGACCTATGCGTGACATTCATTGCCATATCTTGCCGGGTGTAGACGACGGCGCCGCCGATCTCGATGAGAGCTTGGCGATGCTCGAGGCTGCCAAGCGGGCTGGTGTAACCAGAATTGTTTGCACTCCTCACTGCCGTGATCCCTATTTTGATTACGACAAGATGTGGGATGCCTTTGAGCTGCTGCGCGATAACGCTGACGGTTTTCCGCTCCAGATGGGCTTCGAGGTCAACCATCGAAAGCTCGTTGAGCTTGGTATCGATGCCGCGGAGCACTTGCATTTCGATGGGACCAACGAGTTTCTGCTCGAGCTTTCGACGCATGCCGATGCGTATGCGTTTAGAGAGTACGAGAACACGATTTACGATTTGCAGTGCCGTGGCTACCAGGTGATCATCGCTCATCCTGAGCGCTATCGTGCGGTTCAAAAGGATGTAAGCGTGGCGGAGCGCCTGGTCGATATGGGCTGCAAGCTGCAGGCTTCGGCGGACTTTATTGCCGGCGGTCGCTTTGGTCGCGAGAAAAAGCCGGCACAGCGCCTGTTCGATCAGAACCTGTACAGCTTCATCGCGAGCGATGCCCATAACGTGGGTCATTACGACTGCCTGGCGAAGGCTCGCGCGAAGTTTAGCGTACGCGGAGCTCATTTTCGCTAAAATCTGTCCCTAACGTTCGCATTGAATGAAAGGGCAGCCATGGATATCCAACTTAAGACGGGATGCTTTGATGACGCGGCGTTGGTGCGCCGCGTCGTTTTTATGGACGAGCAGGGCTACGAGAATGAGTTCGACGCTATCGACGAGGATCCGAACTGCATTCATGTGACGCTCTATGTAGACGACGAGCTTGCCGGTTGCTCGCGCGTGTTTCCCGAAGAGCTTGAGCGCGCGGCTGACGCAGAGGCTCCGGTGTCGCCGGCGTGCGACTTGGACGAAGGCGTCGCGGCGGAGGAGACCTACATTATGGGGCGCGTGGCTGTGCTGCCGAGCATGCGTCGTCGCGGACTGGCGAGTGCGATCGTCGAGACCAGTGCTTCGTGTGCACGCGATGCCGGCGCTAAGCTTATTAAGCTGCATGCGCAGGAATACGTGCTGCCGCTCTATGCAAAGGCGGGCTACACGCAAATTGCCCCGGTAGATTACGAAGACGAGGGCCAACCCCATGTCTGGATGGCCAAGCGCGTAGATGGCAGATAGGGACGTTCCTTTTCTGCCGGCAGTTGGGGACACTCCTTGGCAATTGGCGCATCGGAGCGCTTAGACATACAGTTTTTCGATTCCGTATGTATATATGCGCGCTAATGGGTTATAAAATCTAAGTCTGAACATAGCAGGTCTGCGATGCGGCTCGGGCGACCGGGCCGTTTTTGCGGACGGGGGTAGCGCGAAAGGACTGCACATGCGTCAATTTAAGACCGAGAGCAAAAAACTGCTCGACCTCATGATCAACTCCATCTACACCAATAAGGAAATCTTTCTGCGCGAGCTGATCTCCAACGCGAGCGATGCCGTCGACAAGCTCAACTTTAAGAGCCTTCAGGATCCGAGTGTCAAACTCGACCAGGGCGACCTGGCCATCCGTGTCTCCTTTGATAAGGACGCCCGCAGCATCACTATTTCGGATAACGGTATCGGCATGACCGCCGAGGAGCTCGAGCGCAACCTGGGCACCATCGCCCATTCCGGCTCCGAGGAGTTTAAGACCGAGAACGCCGAGCAGCAGGGTTCCGATGTCGACATCATCGGTCAGTTTGGCGTGGGTTTCTACTCCGCCTTTATGGTCGCCAGCCACGTGAAGGTCGTCAGCCGCGCTTATGGCGAGGATACCGCCCACGTTTGGGAGTCCGACGGCCTTGAGGGCTACACCATCGAGGATGGCGAGCGTGCTGAGCACGGTACCGATGTCATCCTGACGCTGCGCGAGAACGAGAAGCTCGATGCCGATGGCGAGGCCGAGACCTACGATCGCTTCCTGACCGAGTGGGGCCTCAAGAGCCTGATTCAGCAGTACAGCAACTATGTGCGCTACCCGATCCAGATGATGGTGAGCAAGAGTCGCCAGAAGCCCAAGCCCGAGGACGCCGGCGACGACTATAAGCCCGAGTACGAGGACTATCAGGAGCTCGAGACCATCAACTCCATGACGCCGATCTGGAAAAAGCGCAGCTCCGACGTTGAGCAGAAGGATTACAACGAGTTCTATAAGTCCACGTTCCACGACTTTGACGATCCCGCACGCACTATCAGCTTCCATGCCGAGGGTACGCTTGAGTACGATGCGCTGCTGTTTGTGCCGGGTCGCGCTCCGTTCGATCTGTACAGCAAGGACTACGAGAAGGGCCTGGCGCTCTACAGCTCCAACGTGCTGATTATGGAGAAGTGCGACGACCTGCTGCCCGACTACTACAACTTTGTGCGCGGTGTCGTGGACTCTGCCGACGTGACGCTCAATATTTCGCGTGAGACGCTGCAGCAGAATCGTCAGCTCAAGGCCATTGCCAAGCGTGTCGAGAAGAAGATCACCGCCGATCTCGAGGACATGCGCGACAACGACCGCGAGGCATACGAGAAGTTCTTTGAGAACTTTGGTCGCGGTCTTAAGTACGGCATCTACTCGAGCTATGGCATGAAGGCCGACGAGCTCGCCGACCTGCTGCTGTTCTGGTCTGCCAAGGAGCAGAAGATGATCACCCTTGCCGAGTATGCCAAGGGCATGCCCGAGGGCCAGAAGGCAATCTACTATGCCGCCGGCGATTCGCGCGAGCGTCTGGCCAAGATGCCCGTCGTGAAGGGCGTGCTCGACCGCGGCTACGATGTACTGCTGTTGACGCAGGACGTGGATGAGTTCACCTTCCAGGCCATGCGTGAGTACGTGGCTGCCGATATGCCCAAGGTCTACGAGGATGACACTGCTCGCGAGGCTGCCGAGAAGGCAGTTGCCGATGGTGCCGAGCCTGAGGTCGAAGATCGTCACCTGGAGCTCAAGAACGTCGCGACCGGCGATCTTGACTTGGCGACCGATGACGAGAAGAAGGAGGCCGAGGACGCCACTAAGGAGAACGAGGACCTCTTTAACGCCATGAAGGAGGCGCTCGGCGACAAGGTCGAGAAGGTTGCCGTCTCCGCGCGCCTGACCGATGCCCCCGCCTGCATTACCACCGAGGGCCCGCTTTCGCTCGAGATGGAGAAGGTGCTCCAGAAGGGTCCCGAGGGTACGCCCGACGGTATGCCCAAGAGCCAGCGCGTACTCGAGCTCAACGCCAAGCACCCGGTCTTCGCCAAGCTCGTCGCTGCCCAGAAGGCGGGCGACGTCGACAAGATTAAGCAGTACTCCGGTCTGCTTTACGACCAGGCCCTGCTCGTCGAGGGCATCCTCCCCGAGGACCCCGTGGCCTTCGCGGCAGCTGTTTGTAACTTGATGTAGTTCGGGGATACGGCACCGTAACTAATTAGAACGAGAGTGGATAATCTCCCACTTTTGGCTCGAATGCGGGCTTGAAGTGGGAGATTTTCCACTCTCGTTTGCTTTTGTACGGAGTAGTCGTTGGGGACGTTCTTAAATGACTAGTCGGATTGCTAGTTTGTGCGGGTTGTGGTTTTGGGAGCTGCGGGAATTTAAGATACTGTACAACTGTACGTTAAATCATCTTCGTAGTATATTGCTACCCGCAAAACTCAGCACCATTGTGCCGCGAGGCACTAAAGCGTCTACGTACAATGGTTGTCGATAGTACGATTCGATTCAACGACAGGATGGATGGTCCAAGCGTGAGTCTCGCCAGCAAACTATCCAATGCAAAGGTCTCCTTTGCGATATTTAAGCGCGACATTAAGCGACTGCTTATGAATCCCGTCGCCCTGGTGGTCACCCTGGGCGTGTGCGTCATTCCATCGCTGTATGCCTGGTACAACATCGTTGCCAACTGGGATCCGTACGGAAATACCCAGGGCATTAAAATCGCCATCGCCAACAACGATCAGGGCACCCAGAACGACCTAGTGGGCGAGCTTAACGCAGGCGATAAGGTGGTCGACCAGCTCAAGGAGAACGACCAGCTTGGCTGGACTTTCGTCGACTCGGCGGCAGATGCCAAAGAGGGCGTCGAAAGTGGCGAATACTATGCCGCCATCGTGATTCCCAAGAACTTCTCCGACAATCTCGTCTCGATGCTCGACGGCAACTACCATCAGCCCAAGCTCACCTATTACGTCAATGAGAAGAAGAGCGCCATTGCGCCCAAGGTCACCGATACCGGTGCCAACACCATCGAGGAGCAGATCAACTCGGAGTTTGTCTCCACGGTGGGCGAGACCGTCGCTGGCATTGCCAAAGATGCTGGCATCGACCTTAAAGACAAGGCAACTCAGACCCAGGATTCGCTGGCGGGCTCGGTGTCCGAGGCGTCTGATACCCTGGGCGAAGTACGTGATTCCATCGGCGACATGAACACCGCCATCGACAAGACAAACAGCTCGATTGCTTCGGCCGATGCCGCGCTGGCGGGTCTGCAGGGACAGGCGCCTTCGCTAACGCAGGCAATCGCTCAGGGTAATGATCTGCTGGGCGAAGCTCGCACCACGGCTGGCAAGTCCATCACCTCGCTCTCCAAGGCACTTTCGGAGGGCAGCATCGTGCTGAGCAAGACATCGGCTTCTGCGAACGCCGCGATTGGCAAACTCACCGGTACGGTTACGTCCACGACCACTCGAATCGACAACTCGCTCGAATCCCTTCAGGCGACGATTGACCACAACAGCGCTGTCATCGAGCGCCTGCAGATTCTCGCTAACGATACGTCAACGGGGTCGGAGGACGCCGACGCGCTCATCGCATCGACCATCAATTCGCTTCGCGAGCAAAACCAGAAGCTGCAGAGCATCAAGGATGGCCTCTCTGCACAGTCGAGCGCCATGGCAAAAGACGCTACGGCAATCTCGAACGCGAGCAAAGTACTCAACGCGGCAATTAAGACCGGTACGGCTAACCTCGGTCAGGCTCAGACCGATCTGGGGCAGAACGCACTGCCGAAGGCTTCGAGCGCGCTCGACTCCTTTGCCGCCGTTTCGGGCGATTTGACCGGCATTGTATCGGGTATGACCCCCACGATAGCGAGCGCGCGCGGCACGCTGGCGCAGCTCGACGCCACGCTCAAGCAGGCAAAGACCACGCTGTCCCAAACCGACGCCTCCCTTGCCAAGGTTCAGGACAAGCTCGCGACCGCCGCCAATGACATTGCGGCGCTACAGACCTCTGAGTCTATGGGCGAGTTAGCCGACCTCATGGACGTCGACGTCGATGACGTGGCAGATTTCATGGCATCTCCGGTTGAGCTGACGTCCAAGTCAATCTATCCGGTCAAGAGCTTTGGCTCGGGCATCGCGCCCTTCTACACCAATCTGGCGCTGTGGGTAGGCGGCTATGTGCTCATCGCTATCTACAAACTTGAGGTCGACCGCGAGGGCATCGGTAGCTTTACGGCGCGTCAGGGCTACTTTGGCCGCTGGCTGCTGCTGGTGATCCTGGGCGCGTTCCAGGCCATTATCGTTACGGTGGGCGATCTGGTCATTGGCGTTCAGTGCGTCAATCCGCTGCTCTTTGTGCTGGGCGGCATCGCCATCTCGTTCACCTACGTCAACATCATCTATGCGCTGTCCACCACCTTTAAGCATATCGGTAAAGCCATTGGCGTCATCCTCGTCATTGTGCAGATCCCCGGCTCGTCGGGCATGTATCCCATCGAGATGATGCCCGGCTTCTTCCAGTGGCTGCACCCGCTGCTGCCCTTCACCTATGGCATCAACCTGCTGCGCGAGACCGTCGGCGGCATGTACTCGTTCAACTACCTGTTCAACCTGTGCATCCTGGGCGTGTTCCTGATCGTGGCGCTCTTTATCGGTCTGCAGCTGCGCCCGTTGCTGCTCAACCTCAACCTGCTCTTTGATAAGCAGCTTTCCACGACGGGCCTCATGATCTGCGAGTCCAACGACCTGCCGCGCCAGCGCTATTCGCTGCGCACGGCCATGCGCGTCATGCTCGATTCGGATTCGTACCGTCGCGAGCTGCTCGATCATGCCGTGGCGTTTGAGCATCGCTACCCGTACTACATCAAGGGCGGTTTTGCCGCCGTGGTAGGCGTGCAGGTCCTGCTCTTTGTACTGTCGACGGTGCTCGATATCGACAATAACGGCAAGATCATCCTGCTCGTTATCTGGATCATTTCGGTTATCGCCATCTGTGGCTGGCTCATCAATATCGAATATATCCGCGCGAGCCTCAATACCCAGATGCGTATCTCGGCGCTTTCGGACGAGGACCTTCGCCGCGAGATGCGCGAGCACACGGCCGCCATCCCTGCCGCCCGTCGCATGTTTGGCCTCAACGCCAGCGAGCGTGGTGCCAAGGGCGGCGAACAGCCTACGAGCCGTCTGCCGCATATCGGTGCGCATCGTAAGGCTCAAGATGCCGATGGCGTTGACAACGTAAACGGAAACGACGGGGACACCACCCCGCTCGGCAAGCACTCCAAAGGAGGTGAGGCATAAATGAAAAACATCCTGCACCTGTTTAAGCGCGATGTCCAAAACGTGTCTCGCTCCGTAATCGGCTTGGTTGTCGTGATGGGTCTCATTATCGTACCGTGCCTGTACGCGTGGTTTAATATCGCTGGCAGCTGGGATCCGTACGGCAACACTGGCAATCTTAAGATCGCCGTGGTCAACACCGATGAGGGTTACGAGAGCGATTTGATCCCTGTCGAGGTCAACGTGGGCGAAAACGTGACCGCCACCCTGCGCGGCAACGAGAACTTCGATTGGGTTGTGCTCAACGATCGCGATAAGGCGATTGAGGGCGTTAAGTCGGGCGCGTACTACGCTGCCGTCGTTATCCCTAAAACGTTTAGCGCCGACATGATGACGCTTTTCTCGACCGAGGTGAAGCACGCCGATATCGAGTTCTATGAGAACCAGAAGGCCAACGCCATCGCACAGATTGTGACCGAGAAAGGCTCGAGCGCCGTCCAGAGTCAGGTCAACGAGACCTTTACCGAAACCATCACGACCATCGGCCTTAAGACCGTGTCCAGCCTGCTCGACTATATGAGTACCGACCAGGTGAGCAACTTTATCGCCAATCTGTCCTCTACGCTGGGCGATTCGGTCGAGGACCTGCAGGACGTTCAGGCGAGCGCAACGTCACTTGCGGGCATTTTAAGCTCCACGGCCGATTCACTGACGTCGGCGGGCGGCATGCTCAAGCAGTCCGGATCGACCGAGGAGTCGGTGAAGCAGCTCATGCAGCATGCTGAGAGCGGTATTGCCGATTCCGAGCAAGCGCTCAAGTCCGCCAGCGATGCGATCGATGCTGCTATTGATGGGAGCGCAGGTTCGTTCGATAACGTTTCTACCGAGCTCGCAAAGGCATTCGACGCTGCAAACAAGCACGTCGATCTTACGGTGTCTCAGCTCAACGATGGCGCAGCGTCACTCAATAAACGTGCCGACGAGATTGATGGCACGGCGAATGAGCTCCGCAGTCTTGCTGACCAGGTGAGTAACGATAAGCTCAAGGCAGGGCTTGAGGACGCGGCTGCCGAGCTTGATAAAACCGCAACGGAGTACCGCAACAATGCCAATGAGCTGACGAATATCGCGACGTCGCTCACGAAGAGTATGGCAGAGGTTAACAAATCGCGTGCCGAGGTCGATCAGGCCATCGCCGATGCCAAGGCTGGTATCTCGGGCGCCAAGATTGACTACGACTCTACGTTTTCGGTCAAGGCCAAAGAACTCAAGAAGACTATTTCGGGCGTTTTGGATTCGCTCAACGGTATCTCGGGCGATCTGGATAGTGCTGTTGCCGGCCTCACCGATGCATCCGGCTCGCTGGCGAAGGGTCTCTCCAAGGCCGCCAAGCTGGTCAACAAGGCTTCCGATCAGCTAGGTGAAGCGTCCGATAAGATCAGCGCTTTTAAGGACGAGCTCGATGGCGCCCTGATGTCGGATGACCTCGCTACGATTAAGACGATGATCGGCAATGATCCCGAGGGCCTGGCCGTGTCGCTTTCCGGTCCCGTCGCGCTCGACCGCAAGCCGGTCTATCCGATCCGCAACTACGGTTCGGCCATGGCGCCGTTCTACACGATTCTATCGCTGTGGGTCGGCTCGATCGTGCTTGCGGCCATGATGAAGGTCTCGGTTGACGATGAGCTCATCAACGAGCTCATCCCCGTGCGCCTGCACGAGATCTACCTGGGCCGCTACCTGTTCTTTGGCGGTCTGGCCCTGCTGCAGGCAACGCTCGTGTGCGCGGGCGACATCCTGTTCTTTGGCATCCAGTGCGACAATCCGTTGCAGTTTGTGCTGGCGGGCTGGGTCGCGAGTCTCGTGTTCTCCAATATCGTCTACACGCTTACGGTTTCGTTTGGCGATATCGGCAAGGCGCTCGCCGTCGTGCTGCTGGTCATGCAGGTCGGCGGTTCGGGCGGCACGTTCCCCATCGAGATGACCGGCCCCGTGTTCCAGGCGATCTATCCGTTCCTGCCGTTTACTCACGGCATCAACGCCATGCATGCCGCCATGGCCGGTGCGTACCACATGGAGTACTGGATTGAGCTGGGCATTCTGGCGAGCTATCTGATTCCGTCGCTGGCCCTGGGCGTCGTCTTCCGCCGCCCGGTCATCAAGGCCAACGACTGGATCATCGAAAAGCTGGAGTCAACAAAGCTTATTTAGTTACGCGGTTTTACCAAACCGCGTAACGGCTCGACGCTGCAAACGTCCCTAAGCGGCAATCTGACGTTCAATTTCAAGGGCGCGACCAGAAGGTCAGCGCCCTTTCATTTCACGTCACCTTGCTCGCTTAGGGGCGTTTTCGCTGACGTTGCCGGAACATCGAGGTTTTCTGTACCGACGCTTTAGCGTAGTGAATTGCGTGGGTTGCTTGGTTGTTGCTACAGTAGCGGGGCGTGCCGGGGGTCCGGTGCGTCCTGTTTTTATTTGACCATGAGGCGGCACGCGGCCATACGCGTGCGGACACCACGCCCAGTTTGAGTGTGAGGATGTTCCATGGCCCAATACGCTGCCAACGAAATCGAAAACATGCCCGATAGCCCTGTTGCTCGCGAGGACCTGGGTGCGGGCGGCATCTCCCGTGGCGCCGGTGCTCGCTCGCCGCTGTTCTGGAAAGTTCTACTGCTTTCGGTGGCGATTATCTGGGGCTATTCCTTTACCACTATGAAGGACGCGCTCGACACCATCCCGGTGTTCGAACTGCTCTATGTTCGCTTTCTTCCCGCAGCGCTGGTCATGCTTGTTATCTTTCGCAAGCGCATCGCCGACCACCTTAACGCTCGCAATCTGATTGTCGGTCTGAGCATGGGCGCGCTCATGTGGGCAGCCTATGCCTTGCAGACGGTCGGTCTGGCTCAGACCACGGCGGGTAAGAACGCTTTTTTGACGGGCACCTATTGCATTCTGGTCCCGTTCGCGAGCTATTTCCTAAGCGGCGAAAGGCTCACTCGCTACAACTTGGGAGCCGCATTGCTCTGCCTGGCGGGCATTGGCCTGGTGGCGCTCGATAGCGTCGAGTTCAACATCGGTGACGTCATTACGCTGGCTGGTGCGGTCTTTTTCGCCATCCAGATGGCGGTGACCGCCAAGTACGGTCGCAAAATGGACATCAACGTCATCACGTTTTGGATGTTTGTGGGCAACGGCGTGCTGAGCCTTATCTCGTCGCTGCTATTCGAGACCCAGGCGCCTCTGTCCGTGTGGACGCCGAGCTTTATCGGCGTGATGGCCTTTCTCTCGGTGGGCTGCACGTGCGTGGCGCTGCTCATTCAAAACGTCGGCTTGGCGCACGTCCCGGCCTCGACGGGCTCATTGCTCCTGTCGATGGAGTCCCCTTCGGGCGTGCTGTTTTCGGTGCTGCTGATGGGGGAGGCGCTCACCTCGCGTCTGCTCGCCGGCTTCGTCCTCATCTTCTTGTCGATCATCTTAAGCGAGACGCATTTCGATTTTTTGCGCCGAAATAATTGCGCGCAATTGTAAACAACTTGTTGCGCCGTCCTCCTGGGGCGGCGTTTTTTATGTAACGCCCTTACAGTTATGCCTTGCACTTTAGACCATCAAAGTGTTTTCTGCACAAATAATACTGGAGGGCATCTATGGCACCAGCTCTGTCCGATTTTCAACCGCAACCAGCGCCTCAGGCTACCACGGCGGCGCAGAAGCATGATGACCGTGCCGGCTTGATCGTCCGTGCACGT
>CABUBS010000007.1 GCA_902489855.1 uncultured Collinsella sp. | reverse complement strand
GCCCCCCATGCTCCACCGAGCCGTACGCTTGAACTTAGAAGGGGGAGGCCTCGCGGCCTCCCCCTTTTTGCGTTATATACATGTTGTGCTTTGGGACCTAGCTTCCCCGTATGCGCTCTTACTGTTTGGCTGTTTTTTGAGTCCATCTAGTTTATTTGAGCGATAATTACTCGCATTGGCGTTAGGGAGGGCTTGATGTTTACCGTATTTGTCTTGGGCAATATTGCTTCGGGTAAGTCGACTGCCTGCCGCTATTTCGAATCTCGTGGCGCTATGCTTATCGATCTGGATGAGCTTGCAAAATCGCTGTATGTGCCGGGCTCTGATATCGTCAATGCTCTCGCGGATGAATTCGGTTGGGACATTTTGGATGAGGAAGGCGGCATTCGCCGCAGTATCCTCGCTTCTCGAGCTTTCGCTTCTCCTGATTCGGTCGCACGGCTCAATGGCATCGTGCATCCCGTTCTGATTGAACAGCTTTCGCTTAGGATTCTCGATCCGGTTTGTTGTACGGTTTCATCTCCCCGTTATCCCTTTGCGGTGGTCGAGGTTTCAGCTCCGACTGGTTTTGAGGATGCATTTGGCTTGGCTGATGAAATTCTGGTCATTAGCGCCCCTTTGTCAGTTCGTCGCGAGCGCGCTATTCAACGTGGCATGGAGCCATCTGATTTCGATGCCCGTTCTGCTTGCCAGCCCGATGAGTCTGCGCTGTGCAATCTCGCTACAACGGTGATTGATAATTCGGCAGCCGATAATTCGCTCTTTGAGCAGCTTGACTCATGGCTTGCATGCCACGGGTTTATAGATACTCCGGATAAGGAGGAGGCCGATGCCTAAGGCACGTTTCTTTACGTGGTATCGCGTGGCGCCACTTGCCGTTGTGTTCGTCTTCGGCCTTATTTCGCTCGTCTACTCGTGTGCTCCTGCCGCTTTCTTTAAGCCGCTGTATCCGATTGACTACGAGGCGTATGTAAAGCAATCCAGTATTTCGCATAATCTGGATCCGTATCTGGTGTGCGCTGTCATTAAGTCGGAATCGAATTGGGATCCCGAGGCCGAGTCGAATCAGGGTGCTCAGGGATTGATGCAGCTGATGCCCGAGACTGCCCAGGACATGATCGCCAAGGGCCTTGTCGACGGAGGGGAGTATTCGGTCGACAATCTTAACGATCCGGCTACGAATATCGAGTTTGGCTGCGCATACCTCTCGTATCTTCTCGCCTATTTCAACGGGTCGACGGATAGTGCCATCGCCGCCTATAACGCCGGTATGGGCAATGTCGACGGATGGGCGCAGCAGAACACGTCACTCCATAATGCGATTACCTTCCCTGAAACTCAGGCTTATCTGATTCGCGTCAATAATGCCTGGGTTCGATATAAGACTCTCTATCCCGATCGGTTCGTATAGGACTAAGCCCACCGCCTGCGTATACTGCAGATGTACGAGTTAGGAGTATCCATGGCGGAATTTGAAGTAGAACGCGTTGGTGGTGAACTTAAGCGCTTTGGCGTTGAGGGCGCTGATGTGCCGTTTAAGGTCGTGTCTCCATACGAGCCCGCTGGTTCCCAGCCTAAGGCCATTGAGTCACTTGTGCGGGGCGTGAGGGACGGAGACCGCTATCAGGTTTTGCTGGGCGTGACTGGTTCGGGCAAGACCTTCACGATGGCAAAGACTATTGAGGCCCTGGGAAAGCCGACGCTGGTCATGGCCCCCAATAAAACGCTCGCTGCTCAGCTTGCGAGCGAGCTCAAAGAGTTCTTTCCCAACAACGCTGTGGTCTACTTCGTCTCGTACTACGACTACTATCAGCCCGAGGCGTATGTGCCGCAAAGCGATACATATATCGAGAAAGACTCCTCGATTAACGAAGAGGTCGAGATGCTGCGCCATCAGGCGACCGCGTCACTGCTCTCTCGACGTGATGTGATTGTTGTCGCATCGGTCTCGTGTATCTATGGCATTGGCTCTCCTGAGGACTATGCGGGTCTGGCTCCAAACGTCGACAAGAAGGTGCCGCTCGAGCGCGATGACTTTATCCATGCACTTATCGACATTCAATATGATCGCAATGACTATGACCTGGCACGTGGCACGTTCCGCGTGCGCGGCGATGTTGTTGACGTGTATCCGCCTTATGCCGAGCATCCGTTGCGGTTTGAGTTCTTTGGCGACGAGGTCGAGCTGATTGCCGAGATCGATGAGGTCACCGGTGAGATGCTTCGTGAGTACGAGGCCATTCCCGTATGGCCGGCATCGCACTACGTGACCGAGAAGCCGAAGGTCAAGGCGGCTCTGAAATCGATCAGCGAAGAATGCGAGAAGCGCGTGGCGGAGCTCAAGGCGACCGACAAGTTGCTCGAGGCGCAGCGTCTGCAGCAGCGTACCGATTATGATCTTGAGATGCTCGAGACGATGGGCTTTTGCAACGGCATCGAGAACTACTCGCGTCATCTGGACGGTCGCAAGCCGGGTGAGCCGCCGTTTACCCTAATCGATTACTTTCCCAAGGATATGCTCTGCATCATCGATGAGAGCCATGTGACGGTGCCGCAGATTCGCGGCATGCACGAAGGTGACCGCTCGCGTAGAGTAGTTCTCGATGCCGTTGCAAAAGCCCATCGCTCGGCGCTCGATAACCGCCCGCTTCGTTTCGATGAGTTTGAGGCAAGGATCCCCCAGTTTATCTATGTTTCGGCCACGCCGGGCGACTACGAGCTGCGGGTGAGCCAAAACGACGTGGAGCAGATTATTCGTCCGACCGGCCTGCTCGACCCCAAGATTGACGTGCGTCCAGTTCGCGGTCAGATTGACGATCTTGAGGACGAGATTCGCGAGCGCGTTGCCCGCAAGGAGCGCGTGCTGGTGACCACGTTGACCAAACGCATGGCCGAGGACCTGACCGACCATCTACTTGATGCGGGCATTAAGGTCAATTACATGCACTCTGATACGGCGACAATGGACCGTGTCGAGATCCTGCGAACGCTGCGCGAGGGCAAGATCGATGTTCTTGTTGGCATCAACCTGCTCCGCGAGGGCTTGGATCTTCCCGAGGTCTCACTGGTGGCAATTCTCGATGCCGATAAGGAAGGCTTCTTGCGCAACCGCCGTTCGCTGATTCAGACGATTGGCCGTGCGGCCCGTAACGCCGATGGCGAAGTCATCATGTATGCAGACGTTGTGACCGATTCGATGAAAGAGGCCATCGAGGAGACGCAGCGCCGTCGCGAGATTCAGATGGCATATAACGAAGAACATGGCATTGTGCCCAAGACAGTGCGCAAGGCCATCAACGACATCTCAAGTTTTATTGCCGAGGCCGAAAAAACTGTGGGCTCCAAGGGACGCTCGAAGGGCGACTCTCTTGGCCATGGCGCATTCTATACGCCCGATGAGTCGGGCGAGGGCGGTGTGCCGGAAACGGTGGCGCCCGAGCAGACACTTGCGGAGCAGTTGGAAGAACTGCCGCATGACGAGCTTGTGCGGATCGTCGAAACCATGGAAGAGGATATGCGTAACGCTTCTGCCGCTATGGACTTTGAGGAGGCGGCGCGCCTGCGCGATGTTGTCGTTCAGATTCGGGCGATGCTCGAGGGTGCGTCTGAGGACGAGACGATCGAGCGCTTACGCTCGCAGGCCCGCAAGGGTTCCACGTTCGCATCGGGCAGAAAACGCCAGGGTGCACGGTTTAAGAAATAGCCGCGAACAGGCCCCGAGTTCCCTGTGGAGCTCGGGGCCTATGTCTTTTGCGCGCTGGAATTTGTGCGTTAGAGGTCTGCGATCAGGGCTTCAGCACAACGGATGCCGTCGGTGGCCGCGCTCATGATGCCGCCGGCATATCCAGCTCCCTCACCACAAGGGTAGAGGCCCGGGGTCGACACGGCATGGCACGTTCGGTCTCGGGTGACAGTGACCGGTGAGCTCGAACGAGTCTCCACGCCGGTAAGAACGGCATCGGGACGGTCGTAGCCTCGTAGCTTTTTTCCGAGTAGGGGAAGTCCCAGGCGGAGCGACTCGACGATATGCTGCGGTAGGGCTTCGTCAATTGCCGTCCAGGTCACACCGAGCGGATAGGTGGGCTTTACCTTTCCGGGCGCCTTGCTGGCGCGTCCTGCGAGGAAATCTCCGACGAGTTGTGCCGGTGCGTTCCAGTTGGAACCGCCCAGGCGATAGGCGGCCGCCTCGCAGGCACGCTGGAGCTCGATGCCGGCGAGCGGGTCATCGTTGGGAAGGTCCTCAGGCGTGACGTTAACGAGCAGGGCGGCATTTGCGTTGCGTCCGTCGCGGGCATTGAGACTGGCCCCGTTGACGCACAGATGGCACGGTTCTGAAGAGGCGGCAACAACCTGTCCGCCGGGGCACATGCAAAACGAGAACACGCTGCGGCCGTTGGGAAGATGGGCGACGAGCTTGTAGGGGGCTGCCCCGAGCGCTGGATGTCCCGCCGAGGCTCCATATTGGGCTCTGTCGATGTCGCGTTGCGGATGCTCGATGCGAACGCCCATGGCAAAGGTCTTTTGTGCGAGGGCCACGTTGTGGTCCTTAAGGAGCTCAAAAATATCGCGAGCAGAATGCCCGCAGGCGAGGATGAGGTGCTTTGTCTCGATTGACTCGTAAGCGGCGTCTTGGGACGATTGGACATCAATGCCGGTGATGGCGCCAGACACGTCGATGCGAATGTCGACGAGCTTCGTTCGATAACGGACGACACCTCCGAGCTGCTCGATGCGCTGGGATATAGCGGTGACAACCGTGGGAAGGATGTCGGAGCCAATGTGCGGCTTGGCATCCCACAGAATATCGCGGGGCGCACCCGCCTCGACGAAGGTTTCGAGGATAAGGCGATGGGCGGGATTTTTTGTTCCCGTATTGAGCTTGCCGTCCGAGAAGGTCCCCGCGCCGCCCAGACCAAACTGAATATTGCTCTCGGGGTCGAGGATGCGCTCCTCTAGAAAGAGGTCGATCGCCTGCGAGCGGCGAAATGCCGGGTCGCCGCGCTCGATAAGCAAGGGCTTAAGACCTGCTTCGGCGAGCGTGAGCGCAGCGAAAAGGCCGGCGCATCCGGCGCCGACAACGACAGGGCGTTCTTGAGGTGCGTCGGAGACGGGGGAGGGGAATGAAGGCTCATCGTCTTCTATCGCGCGTACGCGCGAGCGGTCACGCTCGGCAACGCTGTCGACCGCTTCTTGCTCGAGGTGGGGACTAGTCAGCTCAACACGAAAGCTCAGGATAAAATGGACGTCTCGTTTTTTGCGAGCGTCGATTGACTTGCGGTGGAGCTCGATGGACTTGATCTCGGAGTCCTTGCAACGTAGGACGCGCTTGGCGACTCGCTTGCCAACAATGAGACAGGCATTTTCATCGCCGGCTTCATCGAGCGACGCGTTGACTTGGGTGATTTCGATCATCGAGGTCTCCTTAGAGGCAAGAAAGAGGCCGTCCGGTATTCCAGACGGCCCGAATGCGTTTTTGATTATAGACTGAGCGGCTACAGGCTGCTTGCAGCGCGAATGCCCGAGAGCCAGGCCCACGCAAGGTTAAAGCCTCCGCAATCGGCGTCGATGTCGAGCGCTTCGCCGCAGACGTAAAGCGGGGCGTCGACAACGCTGCACGCGCGTAGACTGGGTGTTGAGATGCTCTCGACAGATACGCCACCACGCGTGACCTGCGCCGAGCGCTCCTCGGCTGTTCCCTCGACGAGCAACTTAAAGTGCTTGAGGACCGAGACCAGGTGGATGACATCGTTGGAGCCTGGATGGCACTGCTCGAACGCCGTGCAGACGACGCGGGAGAGTTGCGGGGCGAGCATGCCGTCGAGCCAACGGGGATCGCGGGGCGAAAAGCCGCCGAGCAGCTCAACGCGTCGGTTGAGCATATCGAGCAGCTTGTCTTTGGAGAGGTCGGGGAAAACGTCGAGCAGGATCGTATCGCCGCGCTGGATACGACGGGAGAGGTTGAAGACAGCGACGCCCGAGATGCCGAAGGCTCGAAACAGGACTTCACCGTCTTCGTGCCAGAGCTCATTATGATTGCGGGCGAGCGTCAAGCGGGCGCGGACGCGCAGGCCATCCAACGTCTTGAGTGCCGTCCGATCGCCGACGACCGTTGCCGATACGGGGCAGAGGATGGGGCGCAGCGAAGTGAGGGGGAGGCGAAACGTATCGGCGATACCGGTGGGGTTGCCGCCCGTGGCGATAATTACGGCATGTGCCTGCAGGGCCTCGTTCTTGCGAGGGACATCGGCGAGCGCTTTCCGAAGCGAGCGGAGCTCCGATTTTCGGTCGTCGTGCTTTTTTGCCTTGAGCACCCGCGCTGGACGGTCTATTTGGAGTGCCCAGCCTTCGGAAGCTTTGTGCGCCGAGGCAACGTTGGCTCCGCAGATTAAGGTGATACCTAGGCGGTCGCAAACGTTGAGAAGCGCGTCGCGCACCGATTCAGCGCGAAGGGAGCGCGGGTACAGCCGGCCTTCCTCGGAGGTTGTCATGATACCCAGCGAGGAGAAGAAACCCATAAGCTCTTGTTCGGGCTGGGGGCCCATGACGGATTCGACGAATGCGGGGTGGTTATACCGCTGAGGATCAATCGATTCGTTGGAGAGGTTGCAGCGGCCGTTACCGGTCGCAAGGAGCTTAAGGCCACAGGCGACATCGCGCTCAACGATGCAGACGCTTTTGCCAGCGCGTGCGGCCGTAATGGCAGCGGCGAGGCCTGAAGCCCCGCCGCCGATTACCAGGACGTCATAGAAGGCGCTCGCGTTCACTTAGGCCTCGTCGGTCTCGTGCGGGGTAATGGCCTCGACGGCAGAGACTGCCTTGGGCAACATGTCATCGGGCAGCGCGGTCTCGACCTCGCCCTTATCGCAGGCCTCGGCGAGTGCCGGATTAATGGGAAGCTGGCCCAAGATGTCGAGGTTATAGCGATCTGCGACCTCGGGGAGCTTGCTCTTGCCAAAGACCTCAATCTTCTTGCCGCAGTCGGGGCACTCAATATAGCTCATGTTCTCGACAATGCCCAGAATGGGGACGTTCATCTTCTCGGCCATGTTGACCGCCTTGGCGACGATCATCGAGACCAGATCCTGCGGGCTCGTGACGATGACGATGCCGTCGACGGGCAGCGACTGGAAGACGGTGAGCGCGACGTCGCCTGTTCCCGGAGGCATGTCGACCAGCAGGTAGTCGATGGGGCCCCACGAGGTCTCGCTCCAGAACTGCCTAATGGCGCCTGCGATGACCGGACCGCGCCAAAGGACGGGGTCGGTCTCGTTTTGGAGCAGCAGGTTGGAGCTCATGACCTTGACGCCGTGCTCGGAGATTTCGGGCAGCATAAGGTTGCCAAGGGCATGGACGTGGCGTCCGCTCATACCGAACATCTTGGGGATGGAGGGACCGGTGATGTCGGCATCGAGGACGCCGACCTTGTGGCCGTGACGGGCAAGCTCGGTGGCGATGGCACCGGTGACAAACGACTTGCCGACACCGCCCTTGCCGGAAAGCACGGCGATGACGCGTTTGACCTCGGACAGCGTGTTCTCCTCAAATTGCGACGGCGACGTTTGTCCGCCGGCGGCCTGTGCGTGCTCGCAACCCATGTATGACTCCTTTGTATATGTTGGGGCCGGGGCCCCGTGATGTGACACGAGCGTCATTGTACCCTCGTTTGCGAGCGGGAGTCATTTGCGATGCATTTGGGCCGAGCGTGCTTGCAATACGATGGGTCCAAGCGAATGGGCGGGCTTACTGAACTTTGCTGGCAAACTCGAGGTATTGCATGCGCTGCAGCTTGTCGATCGTCGAGGCGTATGGGCTGTCTTCAGATTCCAAGTCGTAGCGCAGCCCGTCGGCACCAAGGTAGCCGGCGACATTGATGGTGGGCACATCTGACCTTGTTGCAAGCAGGGCCTTTTGATAGTCGGTGAGCGGGGCGCCGATCTTATTAAGGGTAATGGCTGCAATCTCGTTTGCCCCGACGGTGTCGTAGACGTTGAGCTCGGTATTGCCGGCGATTTCATAGTTAGCCCAGACGAAATAGGTCGACTGATAGATACGGAAAGCGTGGCTTGCCGTATCTTCCTGAGGGTACAGCTCATCGTTGAGAGTCGTTGCGGCGCTCGGCTGATGGTCGCCAAAAAAGACAAGGACAACCGGTCTGCTGATATTGCGGAGCTCGTTGATAAAATACTCGAGGTCCCGGTCGGACGCGTTGATGCAGGTAAGATAGGTGTTGAGCGCGCTATTGGCGCCCTCGCTGGCTCCCTCGACCCAATAGTTTGTCAGCTCTTCGGCGGGAACGGTGCCATAGTCGTAGCCGCCGTGATTTTGCATCGTGACGTCAAAGATGAACTGCGGCGCTTCGTCGGTTCTAAGCAGGTCGAGTATCTTGTCGTAGGTGGCGTAGTCGCATACGCCGGCATGGTAACAGGGCGCACCTTCGAAATCGCCGATTGAAAGAAAGTCTCCAAAGCCCAGCTGCTGATAGATCTTATCTCGATGGTAGTTGACGGGGTTTTGCGGGTGCATAGCGGTAGCGGTATACCCAAGCTCTTTAAGGTCCTTTGCCAGGCTGTTGACGCCATTCATCTGATACAGCTGATAGGGGATCTTGCCTAATCCGACAAAGGCCGTTGTCGCTCCGGTCAAAAATTCGAATTCGGAGTTTGCCGTTCCGCCACCGGTGACCGAAGCGAGCATGGTGCCGCGAACAAGTGTGTCGGGAAGCGAGTTGTAGAATGCGGGGCCGGTGTACCCGGCCGCCTGGAGCTGCTCAAAGCACGAAAGGTCGCTAAAACTCTCGTTCATGACGGCAACAATCGTCGGCTTGATTTCATTGAACTGGGCAACGGCAGCCGCGCGCTGCTCGCTCGAGCCATACGTGCTGTCGTAGGCGGCGGCGAGCTCCTGCTCGATGCTCTGCGCCTCATCGGGCGTATAGCCTTCGGGCTTCTCAATGGGCAACTCGTTGACCATTTCGGTGAACGAAGTGATAAAACCCTGAGACGCATATGTGGTGATGGGCTGCCAACGGTCAAATCCAAAATTCAGCGCCTGCTCCAAGTCGATGCTGGAAAAGCCCGAGAGCCCCACAACGGTCACTAACAGAAAAGCACAGAGGTTAGCGGCGATTGCGGGGAAGACATGGGTGGGCGTACGGAGCTTTCGCGGACGGATAAGCGAAAGAAGCCCCAGGGAAATCTCCAGCAGGGCGAGAGAGGTTACGATTCCGGCGGTAAAGGTAAACTCGTATCCCTCGCTCACCTCCATTGCGGTGCCAAGGGCCAAGATATCGCTTGGCAGGATGGCTTCGCCTTTAAACGTTATGACGAAGTGCTCGGCAATGCCAAGGATGCAGCAGGCGACGGGCACGAGGGCCATGACGCCTCCATGACGCTGTCCCAGCAAATAAAGGGAGAGCAGAACCGTCGCGAGCAGCCCGACGGAAAACCCGAATGAGTTGGCGGGAATGCGATAGAACGTTTCGTTGCAGGCAATTTCGAGTGAAACGAACGAGAGCGCTGAAACAGCGGCGATGACAAGGATGTCACGGCAAATACAGGCAACTGTTCCCGTCGCAAGATCGGTTTGGTCGATAAGTCCCGAAACCAAGGGCTCGACAAGAAGTATGACGGCGGCAGCACCGAGCGCCGAATAAGAAAGGACCCATAGGGAACTGTCCTCATTTACGAGCAATTGATTCGTAATCCATGCAGCTACCACGCCGAGCGGGATGAGGAGCGTCGCGCACCAAAAGACGCGGGCAATGGGCGGCTTTTCATTGTGTTTGATTGAAAAATACACGCGCACGACGACGGTGGCCACGATAAGGACGGCGATGAATATGGGCAGATTGGCCATGTCGCTCGAAGTGATTTCAAGGGGGATATCTTCGGTCATGGACGTTCCTCTGTTACAGCAAATTAAGTTCAGTAGTAGATTACTGTAACCTTTCCACGGCATTTCGAGAAACAAAGCACCCGATACGCAAAGCTAAAGGTCTGCGAATCTTGTATTACGAACATCTGTGCGCGTCGAGTGCGCTAAACTCATCGACAGTATGATTCGATGCAATAGGAGGCAAGGAGCTTCCATGTCTGATTCTTCTATCGTTATTCGCGGCGCTCGTGAGCACAACCTCCGTGATATCGATGTTTCCATTCCGCGTGACCAACTCGTGGTCATTACCGGTCTTTCTGGCTCGGGCAAGAGTTCGCTGGCATTTGACACTATCTATGCCGAGGGCCAGCGTCGATACGTCGAGAGTCTTTCGAGCTATGCGCGCCAGTTCTTGGGCCAGATGGACAAACCCGACTTGGATTCAATCGACGGCCTTTCGCCGGCGGTGTCGATCGACCAAAAGACGACGTCTAAAAACCCTCGCTCGACGGTTGGCACCGTAACCGAGATTTATGACTATCTGCGCCTGCTGTTCGCCCGTGTAGGCACCCCGCACTGTCCCGAATGCGGCCGCGTCATTGAGCGCCAGACGACCGACCAGGTTGCCGACAAGGTCTTGGCGGCGGGGGAGGGCCGCCGCGCGTTTGTGCTGGCACCGGTGGTGCGCGGGCGAAAAGGCGAGTACACCAAACTGTTTGAGGACCTTCGCGCCGAGGGCTTTAGCCGCGTGCGTGTCGACGGCGAAGTGCGCTCGCTCGACGATCCGATCGATCTGGACAAGAAGTTCAAGCACGATATCGAGGTCGTAGTCGATCGCATCGTGATCCGTGAGAACTCTCTGGGCCGTATCGCCGAGTCTGTTGAGCAGGCGACCGCGCTGGCTCACGGCAATGTAAACGTGTACATGCTGCCCGATCGTGATGCTCCCGAGGGGACCGAGGGCGAGCTGCTGGAGTATTCGTTGGCCTTGGCGTGCCCGGAGCATGGTCACTCCATTGACGATCTTCAGCCGCGTGATTTTTCGTTCAACGCTCCCTATGGCGCATGTCCTGAGTGCGACGGCCTGGGCTTTAAGAAAACCGTTGATGCCGAGGCGTTGATCGAGGACCCCTCGAAGTCCATTGCCGACGGAGTCTTTGGTAGCCTGTTTGGCAACTCGAACTACTATCCGCAGATTTTTGCTGCGGTCTGCAAACACTTTAAGGTGAGCACCGATACGCCGTGGGAGGACTTGCCCCCTCGCGTGCGTCGTGCATTCTTGGATGGCCTGGGCGATACGAAGATCTCGGTCGACTACCAAAAGCTCGACGGACGTCGCAGCCAGTGGGATACCAAGTTTTCGGGCGTTCGCAACATCCTGTACGAACGCTATACCGAGACGACGAACGAGAACACCAAGGCGCGCCTGGAGAAGTACATTCGCGAGGAGCCGTGCTCGAGCTGCCACGGCGCTCGTTTGCGCCCTGAGATGCTCGCCGTCACCGTGGGCGGCAAGTCCATTTACGAGGTTTGTTGCCTGTCGTGCCGTGAATCGCTCGAGTTTTTTGAGGGCCTGGAACTCACCGAGCGCCAACAGTTTATCGGCGGCCGTATCGTCAAGGAAATCCTGGAGCGCTTGCGTTTTCTGGTCGATGTTGGACTCGACTATCTGACGCTCGATCGTGCCTCGGCGACGCTTTCCGGTGGCGAGGCGCAGCGTATTCGCCTGGCAACGCAGATCGGCGCGGGTCTCATGGGCGTGCTCTATATTCTGGACGAGCCCTCGATCGGTCTTCATCAGCGTGACAACGAGCGCTTGATCAAGACGCTCGAGCGCCTGCGCGATATCGGCAATACCGTTATCGTCGTCGAACACGACGAGGATACAATCCGTGCCGCCGATTACGTGATCGACATGGGGCCCGGCGCCGGCGTCAACGGCGGACACGTAGTCGCAAGCGCTCCAGGATTTCCTTGACCCTGCCGATATCATGGCGTGTCCTGAGTCGATGACGGGCGCTTATCTGACCGGCAAACGAATGATCCGGGTGCCTGATGAACGGCGCAAGCCCGGTCGCGGCTGCCTTAAAATTACGGGCGCTCGAGCCAACAACCTCAAAAACGTTACTGCCAAAATCGAGTTTGGTACGCTTACGGTTGTTACCGGCGTGTCGGGATCGGGCAAGAGCTCCCTGGTTACCGATACCATTGCGCCTGCCCTTACGAATGCCATTCACCGTTCGACGCGCCCTGTGGGTCCATATAAGAAAATCGAGGGCATCGAGTGTATCGATAAGGTTATCGATATCGACCAGTCGCCGATTGGCCGCACGCCGCGTTCCAACCCTGCTACCTATATCGGCCTGTGGGATGATCTTCGCGCGCTGTTTGCGAGTACGCCGGAGTCGAAGGCGCGCGGCTACTCGCCGGGTCGTTTCTCCTTTAATGTGAGTGGCGGGCGCTGTGAGGCGTGCAAGGGCGACGGGCAGATCAAGATCGAGATGCACTTCCTTCCCGATATCTACGTTCCCTGCGAAGTTTGCGGCGGTAAACGCTACAACCGCGAGACACTCGAGGTCACCTACCGTGGCAAGACCATCTCGGACGTGCTCGACATGAGCGTCACCGAGGCGCTGGCCTTCTTTGGGAATATCCCGCAGATCAAGCGAAAGCTCCAGACGCTGTACGATGTAGGCTTGGGCTACGTGAGCCTGGGCCAGCCCGCCACGACGCTCTCGGGCGGCGAGGCGCAGCGTGTGAAGCTCGCCAAGGAGCTTCATCGACGCCAGACGGGCAAGACGTTCTATATTTTGGACGAGCCGACGACCGGTCTTCATTTTGAGGACGTCCGCCAGCTGCTCGATGTGCTGCAGCGCTTGGTCGATGCGGGCAACACGGTGCTGGTGATTGAGCACAACCTTGATGTCATCAAGGTTGCCGACCGCCTGATCGATATGGGTCCCGAGGGCGGTAACGGCGGCGGAACCGTCGTGGTTTCGGGCACACCGGAGCAGGTTGCGGACTGTCCGCAGAGTTATACGGGCAAGTTTTTGGCGCCGTTGCTCAGGCGTGACCGGGAGCGTCAGGCTCAACTTGATGCTCAATAAATAGGCGATTCAGTTTATGGGCGCCATCGACTCCTTGTGATTCGATGGCGCTTGCTGTGCCGAAGTGACGTATGCAGCCGAATTGGACATATACTTAATCTTTGCGTCCGAATGCGAGGGAAAGGATATGTCATGGCAAAGGCTGTAAAGACGCCAAAAACCAATGCGATGCGCGAGCTGGAAAGCGCCGGCATTTCCTATGTTCTACATACGTACGAAGACGATGGTGATGAGTCGGTGGGCCTGGGGGTCGCGATTTCGGAGCAGCTTGGCGAGGAGCCCGGTCAAGGATTTAAGACCTTGGTCTGCGTGACGCCGTCCAACGACCATGTCGTGTGCTGCATCCCTGTTGCCGATGAGCTCGATCTAAAGTCCGCCGCGCGTGCCGCGGGGGAGAAGTCCTTGGTTATGATGCATGTGAAGGATTTGCTTGCGGCGACTGGCTACGTTCGCGGCGGCTGCAGCCCGGTCGGTATGAAAAAACGCTACCGGACGCTCATTGATGAGACGTGTGTCCTTTGGGATACCATTTTTATTTCGGGAGGCAAGCGTGGTTATCAGCTCGAGCTTGCACCCGATGATTTAATTGCATTTTGCGGGGCGACGGTTGCCGCGATTACGAGAGAGGACTGAGCGATGCCGCAGGAAGAATTGAAGCGCGGAGCTCATTTTGCAAAAGAATCTGCGCCTCAGACGCCCTCATCCGAAGCTTCTTCGTCGCGAGATGACACTGACGACATGGGCTCGTCGGACTACTCCACGGTTGGTCGTTCCGCCGGGCTTATGACCATCCTGACTATCGTGTCTCGCGTCACCGGTTTTATCCGCACGTGGGCAATGGCGGCCGCTATCGGCATGTCGCTGCTCTCGTCCTCCTATCAGGTCGCCAACAACCTGCCCAATATGCTCTACGAACTCGTGATGGGTGGCATGCTCGTGACGGCGTTTTTGCCCGTGTACATGGGCGTGAGGCGTGAGCAGGGTCGCGAGGCCTCGAACGAGTACGTGGGCAACCTGCTCGGCATTCTGCTTTTAGTGCTGGGTGGCATTTCGTTGCTGGGGACCGTGTTCGCCCCGGGCTTTATCTGGACGCAATCGTTCCTTTCGGGTGACGGTGGCAGCATGGATACCGCTGCGTTCATGTTCCGTTTCTTTGCCATCCAGATTCTGTTTTATGGTTTGGGCTCGGTGTTCTCGGGCGTTCTCAACGCACACCGCGACTACTTTTGGTCGACGTTTGCCCCGGTCCTCAACAATGTGATCGTCATTGCGAGCTTTATGGGTTTTGCGCCCGTGTCCGCACAGTTTGGCGACCGTGCCGGCATCATCTTGATTGCGGCCGGTACGACCCTCGGTGTCTTTGTTCAGATGGCATGTCAGATCCCCGCGCTTGGCAAGCACGGCGTGCATCCCCATATCCATATCGACTTTAAGGACCCCGCGCTGCGCCAGACGATTGCGCTCGGTATCCCGACGCTGCTCGCCACGGTGTGCATGTTTGTCTCGACTTCTATCACCAACGCTGCCGCGCTGGTGGTCCAGCCCGAGACTGGCCCTTCCGTCATCGCCTATGCGCGCCTGTGGTACACGCTGCCCTACGCGCTGATTGCCGCCTCGCTTTCGACGGCGCTCTATACCGAGCTCTCTCACGACGCACAGGAGAAGGATTACGACAGCGTTCGCACGGGCATTTCGCGTGGCGTCGCCCAGATGCTCTTCTTCCTGATTCCGTTCGCGCTGTACCTGATTGTCTTCGCGCGTCCGCTCAACATGATTTACTGTGCCGGCAAGTTCGATGAATCCGGCGTGGCGCTGGTGTCCGAGTTCCTTGTCTACCTGGCGTTCTCGCTGCCGCTCTACGGTGTGGTCGTGTTGATGCAGAAGAGCTTCTCTGCCTTGCTCGACATGAAGCCCTATAGCCGCTATTGCCTGTATTCTGCCATCGGCCAGGCCGGCTCGGTTCTGCTGTTTGGCGTTGTGCTGGGCTTCGGTATGCCGGCAATCGCGCTTTCGTATGTCGTCGACTACGTGATCTTGGTCGGCTGTTCGCTGTGGTGGCTGCGTCGTCGCCTGCGTGGCCTTCAGGTCAAATCTATCCTACATGGCGGTTTCTTTGGCCTTTTGCTCGGTGGCCTAGGTGCTGCCGCAGGCGCCGGCGTCATGTGGGCGCTTGAACACTTTGTCGGGGCACTTGGCGGCTCGATTCTGATTACTCTTGGCTACGTTTGCGTTGCGGGTGTCGCCTCGCTTGTTGTTACCTTTGGCCTTGCCGTCGTCCTTAAGATGCCCGAGGTCTCGGCGCTGCTTCGTCGCAAGTAGGTGCGCGTGGCCGGTCACGACAACATACCAACGCTTGCCGAGCAGGTTTCGCGCGTTCCCACACAGCCCGGATGCTACCTTTGGAAGGATGCCAAGGGCGATGTCATCTACGTGGGCAAGGCGAAAAACCTGCGCGCCCGCATGCGTCAATACGTGACACTGCAGGATGAGCGTCAAAAGATCCCGCTGATGATGCAGCTGGTGGCGAGCTTTGACTACATCGTTGTCGAAACCGAGCATGAGGCGCTTGTACTCGAGCGCAACCTGATCGGTCAGTACCATCCGTACTTTAACGTCGACCTCAAGGATGACAAGAGCTACCCCTTTATCGCCATTACAAAGGGCGACCTGTATCCCGCGATCAAATACACGCGTGAGCGTCATAAGCCGGGAACGCGCTATTTTGGACCCTATACCGATAGCCGTGCGGCACGTGAGACGATAGATACGCTGCGCAAGGTTATCCCCATCTGCTCTGCATCCTGTGCGGAGTGGCGTCGTTGTCGCCGTACCATCGAGTCCCACAAGGGCGAGGAAGACATCGTCAATATGATTTGCGCACAAAACGGGCGTCCCTGCTTTGACTACCATGTCGGGCGCGGCCCGGGTGCGTGTGTCGGCGCGATTTCCCCGGCAGACTATGCCAAGAACGTCAAGCGTGTCGAGCGCTTTTTGTCGGGCCATCGCAAGGATGTCGTCGATGAGCTGACCTCCGAGATGACGGATGCCGCCGAGGCGCTCGACTTTGAGCGCGCGGCACGCGTCAAACGTCGTTTGGAGGTCATCAGGGGTCTGGACGACCGTCAGCAAGTCGTTTTTCCCTCCAGTGTCGATATCGATGTCATCGGGTTCTATCGCGAGGAGACCATCTCCGCCGCTTGCGTCTTCGTCGTTCGCGAGGGCCGAACAGTTCGCACCTGCGAGTTCATTCTCGACAAGGGTCTTGATGTTGACGAGGAAGAGCTCCAGTCGGGCTTTCTTAAGCGCTATTACGACGAGACGGCTGATATTCCAGCTGAGGTCAACCTTTCCGTCGAGCTTGAGGATGCGGAGGCGCTGGGGGAGTGGCTTGCGGGCAAGCGTGAGCGTTCCTGCCATCTCCATAGGCCGCAGCGTGGCGAAAAGCACCGTCTGCTCGATATGGCATCCAAAAATGCGCGCCATGCCCTCATGCGCTACATGATGCGAACGGGGTACGCTGACGACCGCACCAATCAAGCGCTCCTGGAGCTCGAAAGTGCGTTGGCGCTGCCATCGCCGCCGTTGCGTATCGAGTGCTTCGATATCTCTACACTGCATGGCACCTTTACGGTCGCCTCGATGGTGGTGTTTACCAACGGGCGCGCCGACAAGAGCCAGTACCGTCGTTTTAAAATTCAGGCCGAATTGGACGAGGCAAACGACTTCGTGTCGATGTCCGAGGTTTTGGGACGACGCTATGCTCCCGAGCGCATGGCCGACGAGCGCTTTGGCTCGCGCCCCGATTTGCTCGTTGTCGATGGCGGTAAGCCGCAATTGACCGCTGCGATCAAGCAACTTGAGGCTCTTGGGCTCGATATACCAGTTTGTGGCTTGGCGAAGGCCGACGAGGAAGTTTTTGTGCCTTGGGACGAGACTCCTGTCGTGCTGCCGACCGGGTCTGCTTCGCTCTATCTAATTAAACAGGTACGCGATGAGTCCCACCGATTTGCCATCACGTTCCACCGTGAGTTGCGCGATAAAGCCATGACGGTTTCGGTACTCGATGACGTTCCGGGCGTGGGACCCACCAGAAAACGTGCCCTTATGCGCCATTTTGGCTCGATGAAGCGTTTGCGCGCGGCGAGCGAGCAAGAGATCGCGGAAGTTCGCGGCATACCTGCCGATGTTGCCAAGGCGGTCCACGAGGCGCTCGTTGCATGGAATGCCGAGCGCGCCGAGGCGGCGGCTGGCCATTCCGATAGCTAAACACGAGCCTAAACAACTGATATACATGATTGCGCGATTTTCAACCATTTATTTCGCCATGATTGCCTGCTGGTTTCGGGTTTTATTAACGCTAAAACGTTTGACTAACCCAAGCGAAAACCCTGCTATCCTGCGGGTTGACGAAGACTGATATCTCACCTCGCCGATACATACTGTCTGGCGAATCATTTGTCAATGAATTCGGTGAACGGTAGTAAATACCGTTCAAGCGTATGTATGTATCGGTCGCCGAGCGCGGCACCTCAGTTGGGTTCGTCGGTAGGTAAGGTATATATCGTCCGCAAGTTGCGCGGGGGCACGTCTAGGTGCTCCCGAGTAAGATTCTCTATTGATAGGAGAAGACATGGCCATCATCAACAAGGGTATGTCCAGGCGTTCGTTCCTCGGCCTCACCGGCAGCGTCGCTGCTGTCGCCGGCCTTGGTCTCACTGGCTGCGGTGGCAGCTCTAGCGACGAGGGTTCCGCTTCCGGCTCCACCGATTCCGCCAACCGTGGCGGCGGCGTGATCACCGCTGGTTCCGCTTACGCTCCGTCCAGCTTCGATCCCGCCAGCACCGGCTCCGCTGTGGGCCTGGGTGCTAACTGGCACGTCGTCGAGGGCCTCTACGGCATCGATTACCACGACTACAGCACCTTCAACGAGCTCGCCACCGACGATCCCAAGTCTGTGGACGACACCACTTTCGAGGTCACCATCCGCAAGGGCGCCAAGTTCTCCGATGGCACCGAGGTCACCGCTGACGATGTCGTTGCCTCCTACACCGCTTGCGCCGCTTCCGCTACCTATGCTCCGTTCTTCCAGCCCTTCGAGTCCATCGAGGCCAAGGACGCCAGCACCGTGACGGTCAAGACTAAGGTCCCCAACTTCTCCCTGCTCAAGGATCGTCTGGCCATCGTCCGCGTTACCCCGGCCACCCAGACCGAGGAGGATCGCGCCAAGCAGCCGATCGGTTCCGGCCCCTGGATGTACGACTCTATCTCCGATACCGAGATCACCTTGGTTCCCAACCCCGAGTACAACGGTGAGTATGCTGCCGAGGATAAGAAGATCCAGTACAGCATCCTGACCGACCCCACCGCTCGCGTTACCGCTCAGCAGGAGGGCTCCACGCTCGTTATGGAGCTCGTTACCGCTGACGCCGTCGACCAGCTCGAGAGCGCCGGCTGCAAGATCGATAACGTTCAGGGTTTCGGCACCCGCTTCATCATGTTCAACGTCGCCAAGGAGCCTTGGAACAACGTCAAGGTCCGTCAGGCTGTCATGTATGCGCTCGACACCGAGAAGATGGTCAGCAACACCTTCGCCGGCCTTGCCACCGCTGCCAGCTGCTACCTGCCCAAGAGCTTCACCAACTATCATGAGGCTTCCACGGTGTACAAGACCGACGCCAAGAAGGCTAAGAAGCTCATCGAGGAGTCTGGCATCACCCCAGGTGCCATCACCCTGCGCACCACCGACAACGAGCAGATTAAGGGCATGGCCGCCCAGGTCAAGAACGACCTCGACGCTCTCGGCTTCGATGTGACCATCCAGACCGATACCTCGCCGGCCACTTACGCTGCCATCGACGGCGGCGAGGCCTACGATATCCTCCTTGCCCCTGGCGATCCTTCCTGCTTCGGCGCCGACCCCGACCTGCTGCTCAACTGGTGGTACGGCGACAACGTCTGGATGCAGACCCGTTGCCCGTGGAAGGAGTCCGCTGAGTGGCAGAAGCTCCACGGCCTCATGGACGAGGCTCTTGCCGCCGAGGGCGACGAGCAGCAGAAGAAGTGGAACGAGTGCTTCGACATCATTGCCGACAACGCCGTTCTGTACCCCGTTGTCCACGTCAAGACCGTCTCCGCTTCTTGGGACGATCCGTCCACTGCACCCAACGGCGAGGCCCTCGATGGCTTCAAGGGCATCGGCACGACGAGCATGTCCTTCAGGGGCGTTGCGACCGTCAAGGCGTAAGACTCGCTTGAGTCTGTATGCAGGATGTCGGTCGTTGGGACCGTATCCTCATAGTTGAAACAAAGACCCGGGCGGCAACGATGTCGCTCGGGTCTTGTAATGAGTATCCGTACTCATATACCAGTTGGTCCTACCGACAAAAGAAAGGGGAGAGAACGTGAACAACTTGCTACGTTTGATTGGAAGGCGTCTTGTGGCGCTGCCGATTATGGCATTGGGCGTCACCGTCCTGGTGTTCTTCCTTATGTCGTTCTCCAAGACCGACCCCGCCTACACGGCGTTGGGTGACGGTGCCTCGCCCGAGGCGGTTGCCGAGTACCATGAGAAGTATGGTCTGGACGACCCCTGGCCCGTGCGCTACGTGCGCTATATGGGCGATTTGATCCATGGCGACATGGGCACCTATGGTGCTGCTCGCAACTCCGTTGCCAAGCGCATCTCCACGGCCCTGCCCGTCACGATGCAGCTGACCTTTATCGGTCTTGCTATCGGTGCGGTCGTTTCGTTTTTGCTCGGCGTCATCGCGGCACTGTATCGCGACAAATGGCCGGACCAAGTGATCCGCGTCTTTTCCATCGCCGGCTTGGCAACCCCGTCGTTCTGGCTTGCCGTTCTGTTGATTCTGCTGTTCTCTTCCTACCTTAAGGTGCTCCCGGCATCGGGTGCTCTGCCTCACTTCACCACGAATCCGGTTGGCTATCTGGGACGTATGATCATGCCCGCCATCGCCTTGGCATTTCCGCTGACGGGCCAGATGACTCGTATCGTGCGTACCGCCATGGTCGAGGAGCTCGACAAGGATTATGTCCGTATGGCTCGCGGCGCCGGCGTTCCCGAGAAGGTCGTCGTCGGCATCAACGTTCTTCGCAATGCGCTGATCACCCCGGTCACCACCCTCGGTCTTAAGATCGGTTACCTCATGGGCGGCGCTGTCGTCATCGAGGTTATCTTCAACCTCCCCGGCATGGGCACCGCGATTCTGCAGGGCGTTCAGGGCAACGAGGCGAACCTGGTTCAGGGCGTCGTTATCGTCGTTGCTCTTGCCTTCATCATCATCAACATCGTGGTTGACATGCTCTACCTGCTCATCAACCCGCGCATCAGGACGGTGTAGATTATGGTAAAGATTCGAGAGAAGCAAACCGAGCAGCTCGAGAAGGCTGCCTCCAAGGGGCTCAAGCTCGGTGGCTGGAAGAAGATGACGCTGTCTTCTAAGATTGCCGCCGTCGTGCTGGTGCTGGTCGCCCTGACTGCGATCCTGGCGCCCCTTCTTGCCCCCTATAGCCCGGTCGAGATCTTTACGGCTCGCCAGGCTCCCGGCAACGGATTTATCTTCGGTACCGACGATAAGGGTCGCGACATTCTGTCGCGTATGCTCTACGGTGGTCGTTACTCGCTGATTATCGGCTTTGGCGCCACTGCCATGGCTCTGGTCTGCGGCTCGGTCGTGGGCGCCCTTGCAGCGGTTTCGCGCAAGGCCGTCTCCGAGACGATCATGCGTATCCTGGACATTATCATGTCCATCCCGGGCATCGCCCTCGCGGCCGTCTTCGTCTCCATCCTGGGCAACTCCGTGCCGTCGATTATCTTCGCCATCGGCTTTATGTACACTCCGCAGATTGCCCGTATCGTGCGCGCCAACATCGTGTCCGAGTACGGCGAGGACTATGTCCGCGCGGTCATCGTTTCCGGCGCCAAGGCTCCGTGGATTTTGATCAAGCATGTTCTGCGTAACTGCATCGCCCCGATCATGGTCTTCACCGTTACCCTGGTCGCCGACGCCATCATCTTCGAGGCCTCGCTGACCTTCATCGGCGCTGGTATCCAGGAGCCCACCGCTACCTGGGGCAACATCCTCGCCGACGCCCGCGGCGGCGTGCTCGCCGGCCGTTGGTGGCAGGCGCTGTTCCCGGGCCTGGCCATCATGATCACCTGCCTGGCGCTCAACATCCTCTCCGAGGGCATTACCGACGCCATGGCCGCTGCTCCCTCCGCCGCCCTGGATCCTACCGATTCCTCCAAGCGTCGCGAGGCCGACCTGCTGGTCTCCGACCCCGTTCGCGCCTACAAGGAGCAGGCCCAGTCCCTCTCCGCTCGCCTTGGCGCCCTGCGCGATGTCGAGCTCAAGCGTGACGATCGCCACGTGCCCGACGAGTCTGTCGAACCGATTCTCTCGGTCCGTGACTTCTGCATTCAGTTTGAGCATCACGGTGATATCAACGTCGTCGACCATGTCAACTTTGACGTTCGTCCTGGTCAGACCATGGGCCTGGTGGGCGAGTCCGGTTGCGGTAAGTCCATCACCACGCTGGCCATCATGGGCCTGACCGATGAGGACGAGCACCTTTCCGGCGAGGTCCTCTGGGAGGGCCGTGACCTGCTCAAGATGAGCAAGAAGGAGTGGTTCGGCCTGCGTGGTACCGATATCGCTATGGTCTATCAGGACGCCCTGTCCTCGCTCAACCCCTCCATGCTCATCTCTGCCCAGATGAAGCAGCTCACCAAGCGCGGCGGAACCCGCAGCGCCGAGGAGCTCCTGGAGCTCGTCGGCCTCGATCCCAAGCGCACGCTCGAGAGCTATCCGCACGAGCTTTCCGGCGGCCAGCGTCAGCGTGTCCTGATCGCTATGGCCCTTACCCGCGACCCCAAGCTGGTCATCTGCGACGAGCCCACGACCGCTCTGGACGTTACCGTCCAGAAGCAGGTCATCAAGCTGCTCAACGATCTTCAGGCCAAGCTCGGCTTTGCCATGATCTTCGTTTCGCATGACCTGGCTCTGGTCGCCGAGGTCGCCCATAACATCACGGTTATGTACGCTGGCCAGGTTATCGAGCAGGCGCCCACCAAGGAGCTGCTCACTAACCCGATCCACGAGTACACCCGCGGTCTTCTGGGTTCCGTTCTGTCCATCGAGAGCGGTTCGGGCCGCCTGCACCAGGTGCCCGGCGCCGTTCCGAGCCCGCGCGATTTCCCCAAGGGCGATCGCTTCGCGCCCCGCTCGAGCCACCCGCGTATTGGCCTGGACACCCGTCCGGTCTTCAAGCGCGTGCCCGGCACCGAGCACTTCTATTCCGAGCTCCCCGACGAGGTGCTCAAGGCAAATGGTTTGACCCCTCACGCGGAGGTGATGTAGATGAGCGATACCGCAGTCAACGGCGTCGAGCCGATCATCTTCCTTGATGACGTCCACGTCACCTTTAGGACCCGTACCGGCTCGATTCTGCACCCCAACCTGGTTCACGCCGTCCAGGGTGTAACGATTAAGCTCATGCCCGGTCAGACGATCGGCATCGTCGGCGAGTCCGGTTGCGGTAAGTCCACCACCGCTAACGTCATGTGCGGCCTGCAGGCCCCCACGAGCGGCAAGGTCTACTTTAAGGGCAAGGACGTTACCAAACGTACCGCCGAGGACCGTCGCCACATGGGTCGCGTCATCTCGGTCGTGTTCCAGAACCCGGCCACGGCGCTCAACCCCCGCATGGTCGTTCGCGAGCAGCTGCTCGACCCCATGCGCGTCCACAACCTGGGTACCGAGGCCGAGCAGGAGAAGCGCGTCAAGGAACTCTTGGAGCTCACCGGTCTGCCCAGCTCCGCTGCCGAGGTTCTTCCCGGCCAGCTTTCGGGCGGCCAGCGTCAGCGCGTCGCAATTGCCCGTGCCCTGTCGCTGAACCCCGATGCCATCATCGCCGACGAGCCCACCTCGGCTCTGGACGTTTCGGTCCGCGCGCAGATTCTGAACCTGCTGACCGACCTTAAGAAGGAGCTCGGCCTGGCTATGGTGTTCATCAGCCATGACATCCAGACGGTCCGCTATATCTCTGACGACATCATCGTTATGAATGGCGGCAAGATCGTCGAGCAGGGCGAGGCCAAGCAGGTCTTCCAGCACCCCCAGGACCCCTACACCAAGATGCTGCTCGGCGCTGCGCCGTCGCTGCTGCATCCCAAGCTCGGCGAGTAGCCTCGCTTTCCCTCCCGTGCACGGGATCGTCCGAGACGG
>CABUBS010000006.1 GCA_902489855.1 uncultured Collinsella sp. | reverse complement strand
CCGGCTTCGACTTGGGCGTCGTGCGATCGAGTACGTCGTTTGAGGTGCCGGCGAGCATCAAGGTGGGCGACGATACCGTTACCGATGCCGATAAGCGCGACTATGGCATGACCATGGATGTGCGCGAGATGATGCGCCGTTCGTCCAATGTGGGCTTTGTCCTGGTGGGGCGCAAGATCGGTGCCGACGACTTTGCCGCCTATGTGGACAAGTGGGGCATCGGTCACAGCTCCGGTGTCGATTTTCCGGGCGAGAGCCTGGGCATCGTCAAGGAGCGTGACCAGTATGACGGCGCCACGCTGGGATCGATGAGCTTTGGACAGGCGCTGTCCGTCTCGCCGATTGAGATCGCACGTGCCGTGGGCGGCATCGCCAACGGCGGCGTGATGATGACCCCGCACTTCTATAAGTCCAGCAAAGGCGACGAGAAGGACTGGGGCGAAGGCGAACGCGCGATTTCTGAGGACGCCGCATCCCAGGTGACATCGTGCATGCAGACGGTCGTGTCCGAGGGAACGGGCGTTGGCGGCGCGGTTGACGGCTATGACGTGGCGGGTAAGACCGGTACGGCCGAACGTGCCGACGAGAACGGCGGCTACCTCAAGGAGAACTACATGTCGTCCTTTATGGGCTTTGCACCGGCACAATCGCCCAAGGTGCTGTGCTATATCACGCTCGACGGAACGCCGAGCGGCTCAGATGCCGCTGCGGTGCCGTTCCAGTCCATTATGGCCAACGCGCTCGACGTGCTGGGTATCCCGCACACGAAGTAGGGGGTTACAATCTTTGGGGCGTGGTTTGTTGTCCCATATGAGGGGTGTTCACATGCCCTGCACCACGCATGCGCGGCGCTGGGATACAATACGCCGATAGCATTATTAGGTTTACAGGGGAGCTGCAATGATAGAGATCGCCGTCAACAACCTCGCGGCCGCAACAGGGGCCCGAACCGTGACGGGAGAAGCCGATCGGGTATGCCGCGGGTGCGTTATCGACTCGCGCCAGGTCGAGGAAGGGACGATTTTCGTCGCCTTTCCCGGTGAAAACGTCGACGGCAATGATTTTGCTTCCCGTGCCGTCCAGTCGGGTGCCGGCGCCGTCGTAATGACGCGTGAGCCCGAGGCTGAGCTGGTCTCGCTGGCGCAGGACAAGGGCTGTGCCATCCTGCTGACCGATGATCCCGAGGACTTTCTGCTGCGTTTGGCGCACACGTACCGTCTGGAGCTCGGCTGCCTGGTCGTTGGTATTACCGGTTCCATCGGCAAGACGACGACCAAGGACGTGCTCGCCGCCGTGCTCGCCAAGCGCTATCGTGTCTGGGCCACCAAGGGCAATTTCAATAACCTGATCGGCATGCCGCTCACGGTGCTTTCCGCTCCGGCCGATACCGAGGTCCTGGTGCTCGAGATGGGCATGAACCATTTCCACGAGATCGAGCGCCTGTCCCAGTCCGCCAATCCCAACCTTGCCGTCGTGAGCAAGATTGGTACCTCTCATATCGGCATTTTGGGTAGCCGCGAGAACATCGCCCGCGCTAAGGCCGAGATTGTCCAGGGTATGTGCGCCGCTGGCGACTTCTTGCCGCTGCTGGTTTTGGGCGGCGAGGACGACTTTACGCCGTTCATTCGCGATACGTTCGCCCAGCCTGCTGGTATCGACGTGATGCTGGCCGGCGTCTCGGACGATGATGAGGTCCGTGCCCGCGACATTCGTGTTGATGACGAGGGCCGTCCGGTCTTTACGCTCGATTTTGGCCAGGGTGAGACGATCGATACCATGCTTGCCATCCCCGGCGTGCAGTCCGTTCCTAATGCCGTTAAGGCCGCCGCGGTTGCCTATCGCCTGGGCGTGACGCCCGAGCAGATCGATGCTGCCTTTAGAGGCCTCACGATCACCGGTCACCGCCAGGAGATCAAGCGCGCCAAGAGCGGTGCCCGCGTCATCGACGATTCCTATAACGCCAGTGCCGAATCCATGGCTGCTGGCCTCGATCTGCTGTGCTCGCTTTCGTGCACGGGGTCTCGTATGGCGATCCTGGGCGAGATGGGCGAGATGGGCGATGAGGCTCCTCGCATGCATGAGCTCGTGGGCGCCTATGCCGCCGCCAAGAAGCTCGACATGCTGGCGTGCGTGGGTGGTGAGCTGGCCCAGCTTATGGCCGATGCCGCGCGCATGATGGGCATGGACGAGGACCGCATCCAGTTGTTCTCCGATTATCAGCAGGTGCTCGACCGCATGGGCGGCGCGCTTGAAAAACATGATGTTGTACTGGTCAAGGGTTCCCGCTTTGTTGAGCTCGACCGCTTTGTGGAAGGTGTGTGCTAGCCCATGTTCGGCAATCCCTCGTATCCAACGTATCAGGCTTTTTTGGGGCTTGGCATCGCCGCTGCCATTGCGCTGCTGCTCATGCCGTGGTGGATCAAGCTGCTCAAGGTCGAGGGTATCGGCCAGCAGGTTCGTGCCGACGGCCCCAAGCGTCATTTGGTTAAGCAGGGAACGCCCACCATGGGTGGTGTTGTCATTCTCGTCGCGATCTCGCTGACCTGCCTGCTGATGGGCAAGCTCACCACCGAGCTCGTGCTCGTGCTGCTCGCCACGCTGGCGACCGGCGTGCTGGGCCTGATCGACGACCTGACTTCCGTTACGCATGGGCGCTCGCTCGGTCTGACGCCTCATGCCAAGATGATCGGCCTAACCATTATCTGTGTCACCTTTACGGTACTTGCCGTCAACTGGTGCGGCGTCGCCCCCGAGATTCGTTTTCCCGGCGGCCTGACGATTGACCTCGGTGTTCTTTCGACCACCATCTGCGGCCTTTCGTTCCCGTGGCTCTACATTGTCTTTTGCTGGCTGATGATCGCCGGTCTTTCTAATGCCGTGAACCTGACCGATGGCCTTGACGGTCTTGCTGGTGGCACCTCCATGATTGCCATGCTCGCCATGGCTGCCATGGCGTTTTTGCACGGAGACGTGAACCTGTCCATCTTCTGCACCGCATGTGCCGGTGCCTGCTTGGGCTTTCTGTGGTTCAACTGCTATCCGGCGAGCATCTTTATGGGCGATACCGGCTCGCTTGCCCTGGGCGCCGCGTTTGCCTGCACGTCCATCATGACCAACACCGAAGTCGTTTCCCTCATCATCGGCGGCCTGTTTATCGTTGAGACCCTGTCGGTCATGATTCAGGTTGTCTATTTCCACTTTACGCACAAGCGCGTCTTCCTTATGGCGCCCATCCATCATCATTTCGAAAAGAAGGGCTGGGCCGAGACCAAGGTCGTCATCCGTTTTTGGATTATCGCTGCGGCCTTTGGTGCCGTTGGCCTTGCTCTGTTCTTCCAGTTGGGATAGTGGTCTTTCATGCCTCTTGCAGATTCCTTTAGCCTGCTCGTTTTGGGTCAGGGCAAATCCGGTCTCGATGTCGCCCGCTGGGCGCTGGCGCATCCCGAGCGCGTGAGCGCCGTTACCGTGTATGGCGGCGGCACCTCTGAGCCCAATGACGCCACGCGTGCGCTCGAGGCTGCTGGTGCGGCGTTTGTCTATGGGACCGAACAGGTCGAGGGCGTCTATGACGTATGCGTGACGTGCCCGGGCATCTCGGAGTTCTCGGGCTTCTTTAAGGCCGGGCGCGAGCATGCCGCCCAGATTATGGGTGAGCCCGAGTTTGCCTATCGCCTGTCACCCGATAACTGGATTGCCATCACGGGCACCAACGGCAAGACGACCACCACGTCGCTGACTGATTATCTGCTCAAGGCTGCCGGCGAGGCCAGTGTAGCTGTCGGCAACATCGGCGAGCCGCCGGTCAACGAGATTGACGGCCGAGCCCATAACGAGTGGTTTGTGGCCGAGCTCTCGAGCTATCAGATTGCTACGACCACCGAGCTCCACCCCCGCGTGGCGGTGCTGCTCAACATCACTCCCGACCACTTGGGCTGGCATAAGAGCCATAAGAACTACGCGCTTGCCAAGATTAAACTGTTTGCCAATATGGTCGATGACGATCTGGCGGTTGTCGACGTCGAAGACGCCGGCATTCACGAGTTCGATGAGTACATCTACACGCCGGGTCGTCGCATCTGCAAGGTTGCCTTTGACGAGCCTGAGGGCGAGGATGCCGCCTTTGTGCGCGACGGCAAGATGGTCGTGCGCCTGAAGGGCGTCGAGACCCCGCTCATCGCTACATCCGAGCTCAAGATCTCGGGCCATCACAATGTTATCAATGCCCTGTGCGCCGCCACGGCTGCCTTGGCGGTCGGTGCCGATGTCGATGGTGTCTGCCGCGGTCTTGCCTCGTTCCAGTCGCTCGAGCACCGCGTGGAGCCGTGTGGCGAGATTGACGGCGTGCGCTACGTCAACGATTCCAAGGCGACCAACACCGATGCGGTCGAGAAGGCACTGACGGCATTTCCCGATGACGACGTGATCTTGCTGCTCGGCGGCCACGATAAGGGCACGCCGCTCACGGACTTCGCGCGCGTTGTTATGGATAACGTACGCTCGGTCGTCTGCTTTGGCGATGCGCGCGAGCGTTTCACCGCCGCTATGGACGAGGCCGATGTCGACGGCGATGTGGATATCGCCCAGGCGGATGACCTGCGCGATGCCGTGGACGTCGCCCGTTCGCTGTCGAGCCGTGGCGACGTGATCTTACTTTCTCCTGCCTGCTCTTCGTTCGATGAGTTCTCGGGCTATGAGGAGCGCGGCCGCGTGTTTAAGGACTATGTGGCCCAGCTTGCCGCTGCGGCGAAATCGCAAATGGAATAGGGGTTGCCGGTGAGAGAGGAGAGCCCCCGACAAGGTATGAGGAGGCCCGACTCGGACCGTGCTTCCTCGCGGCGCAGCACACCGCGTTCCGGTCGCGGCGGGCAGTCGTTTAGCGAACGCTATATTGCCGGCGTTCCCGCCCGTATCATGCGCCCCCGTTTGATATTCATGGCCTGCTTGTTTACCTTGGTATGCTTTGGCCTGCTGATGGTGTACTCGGCGTCTTCGGTCGAGGCGCTGCACGAGAATGGCTCGGCGACGTTTTTTCTGGGTCGACAGGCCGCGTTTGCCGTGGTCGGTGTTCTGGCGCTGATTGCCATCGTGCGCGTTTTGCCGGACAGCTGGTTTGGGGAGGATGTGCTCAGGATCTTCCTCATAGGCATGATAGGGCTACTGTTTCTGGTGTTCTTGGTGGGCAGCGGCAGCCGTGGCGCCACGCGCTGGCTTAACATCGCCGGTATTCAGTTCCAGCCTTCCGAGTTTTTAAAGCCATTTGCCATTGCGTATTCGGCCATCATGCTTGATCGCTTCTTTTCGCCCGGTGGCAACATCAACGAATTCCTTCGCAAGATGGGCATCTACCTGGGCATTTCGCTCTTTCTGATCTTTATCCAGCCCGATTTCGGTACTGTCCTGATCATCCTGTTGACCCTCATGTGCATGGCGTTGTTTGCGGGTCTCGACCCCAGATTTATCATCGGCGTGCTAATCTTCGGCATTCTCGTGATCGTGATTGCGCTTGTCGCAGAGCCGTACCGTATGGTGCGTATTCAGGTTGCCTTGAACCCTTGGGCCGACGAGTATGGTGACGGCTATCAGGCCACGCTTGCCATCATGGCCTTTGCCTCGGGCGGTCTGTTCGGCCGTGGCATCGGCAACTCAACCATGAAGTACTCGTATCTGCCCGAGGCGCACAATGACTACATCCTGGCTATCATTGGCGAGGAAGTCGGCTTTGTCGGAACCGTGCTGTTCTTCTTGGTGTTTGCGATGCTGATCTACTCGGCGTTTCGCATTGCCGAGCAGGCGACCGATCGTCGGGGCGCGCTCATGGCGTCTGGCTCCGCGGTCATTCTCGCAGTGCAGTTTTTGATTAACGCGCTGGGCATCCTCAACGTGTTTCCCATGACGGGCAAACCGTTGCCGTTTATTAGCTACGGCGGTTCGTCGATTATTGTGTCGCTTATGCTTGCCGGGTTGATCCTGCGCGTTTCGTACGAGAGCGCCCGCCGCGATGAGTATGACCGCCGCCGTGAGAGCTTTGCCGTTATGGATGAGAGTACCGCCGGCGTGCCCCACGTGCGCGGCGAGCGATCTTCGCGTAACGGTTTTACCGTCCTGGATGGCTCTGCGACCGACCCCGCAGCCCGCCCGCGTCAGCGAACGGCGCCGCAAGGTCGTCCTCAGCGCCCCACTCCTCGCAATGCGGGCGGCGGATATAATCGAATCGATTTGAACTCAGACCCGTCGGCGCGTCTGCGTACCGACGACCAGGGACCGCGTGTACGAAGGGACTACCATGACCGATAAAATGACCGTTGCTATTGCAGCCGGCGGCACGGCAGGACATATCAACCCCGCGCTCGCCTTGGCCGAAGAACTGCGTGACCGTGGCCACCACGTTGTGTTCGTGGGCCAGTCGCGCAAGCTCGAGGGTCGTCTGGTCCCCGAGGCTGGGTTTGATTTTGTGCCCATTACGGTCACGGGCTTCGACCGCTCCCGTCCTTGGACGGCGCTGACCTCGCTGTGGCGTGTCAACAAGGCCAAACGTGCGCTCGCCAGTCATTTCTCAAAGGTCGGCAAGCCCGATGCTGCCGTCGGTTTTGGTGCCTATGTCGAGGTTCCGCTGCTGGGGTGGTGCAAGGGCGCAGGCGTTCCGTATCTGCTGCATGAGCAGAACTCTGTTCCGGGCCTGGCCAACAAGATGATGAACTCCCACGCCGCCCGCGTGTGCATCTCGGTGCCGGCAGCGCGTTCGGTCTTTGAGCGCGAAGGTGACCCTGACCACGTGCTCATGACCGGCAACCCCGTACGTCGCTCGGTAATCGAAGGCGATCGCGCTCGCGGCCGCAAGGCACTTGGCGTTCCCGAGGACGCTACGCTGCTGCTCGTCTTTGGCGGTTCACTTGGCGCCCAGCACCTCAACGAGCGCGTGGTTTCGCTCAAAAACGAGCTGCTTTCGCGCAAGAACCTCTATGTGTTGCATTCGACGGGTGCCGACGGCTTTGAGGAGACCGAGCGCGCTTTGGCGCTGACGCCCGAGGAGGCGAAGCGTTACCGCGTCCAGCCTTACATCGACAACATGGGCGATATGCTGGCTGCTGCCGATTTGGTGCTCTCGCGTTCGGGCGCATCGAGCGTGGCCGAGATCGCTGCGCTCGCCGTGCCCTCGGTGCTCGTGCCGTATCCGCATGCGACGGCCGACCACCAAACCACCAATGCCCGGTATCTGGTCGACGCCGGGGCCGGCGTGCTCTGCGCCGATGCCGATATCGACGGTTCTGCCTTTGCCGATGAACTGCTGCACCTGGTCGATGACGCGGCGGCGCGCGACGCCATGCGTCAGGCGGCGCGTGGTCTGGCTCAGGATAGGGCCGCCGCTCTTCTGGCGGATGCGGTAGAGGGTTTGCGTTAGTTAGACGGGATATCGTCGGTCGCCCTCGCGCTGATGCGGTAGGTGCGGTACAGTTAACGGGTTACAGGCAGTGTTTACGCAAGGAGTACACGAGCACATGGCTGATTCCCAGACTGCAACCTCCGCGCCCGAGTTTAAGAGCGCCCACTTTATCGGTATCGGCGGCGCCGGCATGAGCGGCATCGCCCTCGTTCTGCACGAGCGCGGTTATGCCGTTACCGGCTCCGACCTTAAGACGTCACGTTATATCCGCCAGCTTACCCGCGCTGGTGTGAAGGTACATGTGGGCCATGAGGCCGCCACGATCGACGAGGTCAAGCCCGACGTGGTTGTTGTCTCCACCGCTATTCCGGAGTCCAACCCTGAACTCGTGCGCGCTCGCGAGCTTGGTATTCCCGTGTGGCCCCGTGCCAAGATGCTCTCTGCCTTGGGCCACGGCTACACTACCGTCGCCGTTGCCGGCACGCACGGCAAGACCACCACGTCTTCGATGTGCGCCACCATGCTCGACCGCATGGGTCTGGATCCGAGCTTCCTGATCGGTGGCATCGTCGAGGGCTATGACACGAACGGCAAGAACGGCTCGGGCGACTACTTTGTCGCCGAGGCCGACGAGTCCGACAGCTCCTTCCTGTTCCTGAACCCCAACGTGGTCATTGTGACCAACGTCGAGGCCGACCACCTCGATCACTACTCGGGTATCGAGGAGATCGAAGCGACTTTCGCCAAATTCATGAGCCTGGTGGGCGAGGACGGCACCGTCATCGTCTGCGGTGAGGACCCGCATCTGGTCGAGCTCGCCAAGTCGACGGGCCGTCACGTGCTTTCCTACGGCTTTGCCGAGAGCAACGACATCGTCTGCATGCACCCGGATGTCAAAGGCATCCAGAGTGACTTTATCGTTCGCTTTGAGGACGGCACTGAGCATGCCGTGGAGATCAAGAGCAATCCCGGTCGCCACAACATGCTCAACGCCACGGCGGTGCTCACCGTCGCCCATGTCCTGGGCCTTGACATCGACGCCGCCGCCAAGGCGCTCTCGAGCTTTGAGGGCGTCCGCCGTCGCTTTACCCACGTGGGCGATATCGATGGCATCACCGTGGTCGATGATTACGGCCATCACCCCACCGAGATCAAGGCGACGCTTGCTGCCGCTTCGTCGCTGGGCTACAAGCATGTCGACGTCGTGTTCCAGCCGCACCGTTATTCGCGCCTGCAGGCCCTGTGCGACGACTTTGCCGATGCATTTGCCAATGCCGATAAACTGCTGCTGATTGATGTGTTCTCGGCTGGCGAGATGCCCATTCCGGGTGTTACCTCTAAGATGCTCGCCGATACCGTGCGCGCCAAGCATCCTGGCAAGGAGGTCGTGTACTGCTCCAGCCGTCTTGAGCTCAATCAGGAGCTCGAGCAGATGGTGGGCGAGGGCGATCTGCTGCTCACTATGGGTGCCGGTGACGTTACGACCGTCGGTCCCGAGTTCATTGAGTATCTGACTGCCAAGAAAGACGCTTAAGTCTAATGGGTCTGTTTAACGCCGTCATGGCGCTCTCGGGCATGATCGACACGGATGTGATCGAGGACGAGCGCCTTGCGCGTCATACGAGCTATCGTATCGGCGGCAAGGCCGACCTCTTTGTGACGTGCCATAGCTATCATGCCCTCCGCCGCGCCGTGGCGGTGCTCGATCGCGAGCAGGTGCCGTGGGTCATCATCGGCAAGGGCTCCAATCTGCTGGTTGCCGATGGCGGTTATCGCGGCGCCGTCATTTCGCTCGGACGTGAGTTTCAGCGCACGGTTGTTGCCGATGACGGTTGTACGCTGACGGTCGGTGCGGGCGTGATGTTTGCGCGCCTGGTCAACGATGCCCTGTCGCGTAGCCTCTCGGGCCTTGAGTTTGCCGTTGGCATCCCTGGCTCGGTTGGCGGTGCGATATCTATGAATGCCGGCACACGGACCGAGTGGATTGGCTCGCTGGTTGAGGATGTCGTAACGTTTGACCCGGCATCCGGTATCAAGCATTATGCGGGGTCCGAGATCACTTGGGGCTACCGCGAATGTAGCCTTCCCCGCAATGAGATCATCCTCGAGTGCGTGCTCAAGCTTAAACCGGCGCCCAAGGCCGACATCCGCGAGCGCATGGAACGGTACCTGACGAGGCGCAAGCGTACGCAGCCCATGGGTCGCGCATCCTGCGGGTCGGTCTTTCGCAACCCGCCCGATGCGAGTGTGGGCAAGCTTATCGAGGATTGTGGATTAAAGGGTTTTTCGATTGGCGGCGCGGAAGTTTCGCCCGTTCACGCTAATTTTATCGTTAATAACGGAACTGCCTCGGCCGATGACGTTGCCGCGGTTATCAGACATGTGCACGGAAAGGTGAGGGAGGCGTATGGCATCGAGCTCAGACCGGAAGTTAAATTCCTCGGCTTCTAGAGCATCGAAACCCACCTTCCGCCGCGCCGGAGGGCGTTCCGGCGCGCCTGCCAAACCTCAACGCAATACCGTCGCGCACTCTAAGTCTGTCGGGCATGCTCGACAGACCAGTCGTCCGGTTGTCGGCTCGCAGCTCGGTAATCGTCCGGCCGCAAAAAAGTCCTCGCGTCCCTCGGTGACGTCAAAGCCTGTTATGGGCGCCAAACCTGCCCGTCCCATGGCAACTCCTAAGCCCTCGACGGGAACTAAAGCGCCGCGTCCAGGTCGCACGCTGGGCGCATCGAAACCGCGCTCGCTGACATCGGTGCCGGCTACCGCCAAGAAGCCTTCGGGTAAAAAAAGCGTCAACCCGTTGTCTTCACTTGGGGCGATGGTAAATAAAACATCAGACGCCGCTTCTGTCGTTGCAGGCAAAGGCAAAATCGTGGGCGGCGTTCTGGCCGCCTTGGCCGTGCTCGTCGTCGTTGCCATCGTGGTGATCAACTCTGGATTGTTTACCGCCACTGATATTCAGATTCAAGGCAGCGAGCATGTGACGAAGCACGATGCTATCCAGCTGATCGATTTGCCTGAGGGAACGTCGCTTTTTAACGTCGATCCCGACCAGATTACCGAGGACCTCAAGCAGAATCCGTGGGTCTCGGGCGTGGATGTCCAGCGTCAGTTCCCGCATACGCTCATCATTACGCCGATGGAGCGCAAGGTCATCGCAATTGCCTATATCAGTTCCGATGACCTTGCCTGGGCCATCGGGGATGATGACACCTGGATCGCCCCACTGTCGACGTCGGTCGAAGTGGACGACCAAGGCAACGTCATCACGACAGGGCAGGGCTCAAATACCTTGACCGGAATCGATGCCGCGCTGGCGCTCGCTAAGCACTATGGCGCGGTGTTGTTGACTGATGTCTCGGCGGATGTCGCTCCGGTTTCCGGCCAGGCAGTGAGCTCCAAGGCCGTTAAGGCTGGCTTGGATTATGTGCGTGGTTTTTCGAGCGAGTTCTTGGGACAAGTCAAGGATATTTCCACGCCTTCGGTCGAAGCCATCTCGGCAAACCTCAATAACGGCATTGAGGTGTCGCTGGGCGATTCGAACGATATCGTCAAGAAGGAGCGCGTAGTCACCAAGCTGCTTTCGCAGGTAGAGGGCGTAACGTATATCAATGTGCGCTCTCCGGGTAACTATACATTTAGGAACGCTCCGACCTCGTAGCGCTGGTTGATGCTTTGTTGAGGGGCCATACCACGCCGTTTATCTGGTTTGTTTGGTTTTCACGGTCAATTATTTGACTGATACGTTCATAATGTGCAAACATAATACGGTTTACCTTTGCATTTACTTTCAACCTGAAGGTTAATGTGCGCAGGGGTCGACCCATGCTATGGCTATAACCTTTGTTCGGAGGACCGACATGCACGAGACAGAGATCAACAACTACCTTGCCGTCATTAAGGTGGTCGGCGTCGGCGGCGGCGGTACCAACGCGGTCAATCGAATGATCGAAGAGGGCATCCGCGGCGTCGAGTTTGTTGCCATCAACACCGATGCTCAGGCACTCGCGATCTCTGATGCCGATATCAAGGTGCACATCGATCATTCGATTGCCCGCGGCCTGGGCGCCGGCGCCAACCCCGAGGTTGGCCGCAAGGCTGCCGATGAGTCCCGCGACGACATTGCCGAGGCGCTCGCTGGCGCCGACATGGTGTTCATCACCTGCGGCGAGGGCGGTGGCACCGGTACCGGCGCTGCTCCCATCGTTGCCGATATCGCGATGAACGAGGTCGGTGCGCTGACCGTCGCCGTCGTGACCAAGCCCTTCACCTTCGAGGGCCGCAAGCGCAAGAAGAGCGCCGAGGAGGGCATTAAGACCCTCTCCGATTGCGTCGACACCATGATCGTCATCCCTAACGATAAGCTGCTCGACATCGCCGAGAAGAAGACCACCATGCTCGAGGCCTTCGCGATTGCCGATGGCGTCCTTTCCCAGGGCACCCAGGGCATCACCGACCTCATCACCGTCCCCGGTATCATCAACCTGGACTTCGCCGATGTTAAGACCATCATGAAGCAGGCCGGTACCGCCATGATGGGTATCGGTACCTCTTCTGGGGACACCCGTGCCGTCGACGCTGCCCAGCAGGCCATCTCCAGCCCGCTGCTCGAGAGCTCCATCGATGGTGCCACGCGCGTGCTGCTCTCCATCGCCGGTTCCAAGGACCTGGGCATCCAGGAGATCAGCGACGCCGCCGACGTTGTCGCCAACGCCGTCGACCCCGAGGCCAACATCATCTTCGGTACCGTTGTCGACGAGTCCCTGGGCGATCAGGTGCGTATCACCGTCATCGCTACGGGCTTCTCCGACTCCAACGTCAACCGTCAGGACGAGCTCTTTGCTGCTCAGCAGTCTCAGAGCAAGGCCGCTGCCTCCGCTGAGCCGCAGCGCACCGCTCCTGCCACGAGCCCGGCTCAGGCCGCTCCGACCCGCAACGTCGGTGGCACCGAGCTTCCTAACTTCGGCAACGATCAGTTCGAGCTTCCCGACTTCCTGAAGCGCGGTAGCTTCTAAGTCGTTCTTTGCATTGTTGTGCACAGGGGCGTGTCCGTATGGACGCGCCCTTTTTATTTCGACTTTGTAAACTAGAACCTCCAATCTCTTTACGTTCCCTTTACGATTGCCTCCAGCGCAGCAGGTATCCTTTTAGAGAAGTATGACAGCCGTATAAACGCGGGCTGTAGCGGCGATGCCGCGGTACTTGTGTTATTAGGAGGCTTTAGTATGGCAGCACGTGCGGACAAAGTTTCGCGTGTCGACCATGATGGAGTTACGTTGGTGGAGGGCGCGACATCCGATGTTCGCTTTGCCTTCACCGAGCGCGCCGGTGGCGTTTCCGAAGATGCGTACTCCTCACTCAACTTGGGCTCGCATGTTGGCGATGACCCCTTTGCTGTTCAAGAAAATCGTCGTCGTGCGCTCGAGGCTATGGGTGCCGCCGAGTGCGAGCACAACCTGCTCGTTCCCAATCAGGTCCATGGTGATCATATCGTTGCGGTGGCCTCGAACGGCGCCGATGACCTTGAGGACGTTCGCGAGCAGATTGCCGAGGGCTGTGATGCCATCGTCTGCACGGCGCATAACGTGCCCGTGCTGCTCTGCTTTGCCGACTGCGTTCCCGTGGTGCTGGTGGCCCCCGGCGGATTTGCCGTGGTGCACTCCGGTTGGAAGGGCACGATTGCACGTATTTCCGCCAAGGCGTGCCAGGCGCTTTGCGATGCTGCCGGTTGCGATGCGAGCGACGTTTCCGCCTATATCGGCCCCCATATCTTGGGTGACGAATATGAGGTATCCCAGGAACTCATGGATCGCTTTGCCGCCGAGTTCTCTTGCATCGATGCGAATACCTCTCGCATGCTTGATCTTTCCGCTGCCATTCGCGAGGCGCTGGTAGATGTCGGTGTCGACGCGGATAATATCGTGGATACCCAGCTTTCGACCGTGCGTCAGAACGACCGCTTTTATTCCTACCGTAACGAGAACGGCACCTGTGGGCGCCATGCTGCGATCGGCGTGATGCTATGAGAAAGATCGTATCGGTCCTGAGCGCCGCTGTGCTTACGCTTACGCTGTGCGCCTGTTCTTCGGGATCTTCTACCTCTTCCATTACCGTCGCCGGCTCCACGACCTGCCTTCCTATCGCCGAGATTGCGGCCGAGGGCTTTAAGGAGGAGACCGGCATCGACGTGCTCGTTTCCGGTTTGGGTTCTTCCGCTGGCATCGAGGCCGTCAGCGCCGGCACGGCCGATATCGCCAGCTCCTCCCGTGGACTCAATGCCGACGAACAGGATCTGGGCCTGACTCCCATCGTCATTGCCCACGACGGTATCGCGGTCATCGTGAACGACGATAACCCGGTCGATAACCTCTCGACCGAGCAGCTCCGCGATATCTACGCCGGCAAGATTACCAATTGGAAAGAGGTCGGTGGCGAGGACCTGAGGATTCAGGTCATCAACCGAGACGAGGCGTCCGGTACGCGTGAGGCCTTTCGCACCATCGTGATGGACGGCACCCCGTTCGATCGCCGCTCGGCCGTTCTTTCGGGCACGGGCCAGGTGCGCGACGTGGTATCTCGTTCGCGCGGTGCCATTGGCTACATTTCGCTGGGCTTCGTCGATAGCCTCAATGCCAAGACCTCGGTCAAGGCCGTCTCGGTCAATCATGTTGAGGCGTCCGAGAAGACGGTCGCGAGCGGCGGCTATCCCATCTCGCGCGACCTTTACTTCTTTGTGAAGGGTGTGCCCTCGCAGCGGGCGCAGGATTACATCGACTACGTGACGTCCGAAAAGATGGACAAGCAGATTCGCGAGGCGGGCTTTATTCCCGTCACCAACGACGAGAAGGGGAGTGAGTAGCATGGAAGCACAGGAAAACTCCCAGACTGAGCAGAATGTTCAGACGCCCAAGAAGCGCGAGCTGGCGCTCGTATCGCGCAGTACCTATATCAAGGAGAAGGCGCTGCAGTGGATCTTCTTTGCCTGCGCGTTCTTGGCGGTCGTTACCGTCATCCTGATTTTTGTCTTTACCACGTACTCGGCGCTGCCCGTCTTTACTGACATCGGTCTGGCGGACTTCTTTAGCTTTACGTGGGCGCCCTCTGAGGGCCACTACGGCATCATGTCGCTGCTTGCTGGCTCAGGTCTGGTGACCGTCGGTGCGCTCGCCATGGGCGTGCCGCTAGGTGTGGGTACGGCCGTATACCTGGTCGAGATCGCCGGTAAGCGCGTGCGCAAGCTTATCAGCCCTGCCGTTGACCTGTTGGCCGGCATCCCTTCTATCATCTATGGCTTCTTTGGAATGATCATCATCCGTCCGTTTATCGCGCAACTGACCGGCGGTCTTGGTTTTGGTGCGCTGACGGCTTGGTTCGTGCTTGCCATCATGATCGTTCCTACCATCACCACGCTCACCATCGATGCCCTCAATTCCATTCCCATGGGCATTCGCGAGGCATCGTATGCCATGGGTGCTACTAAGTGGCAGACCATCTATAAGGTCGTGCTACCTGCCGCTAAGCTGGGTATCGTGGATGCCATCGTGCTGGGTATGGGCCGTGCCATCGGAGAGACCATGGCCGTGCTCATGGTCGTGGGTAACGCCCCGGTTATTCCCGACAGCATCGCGAGCCCTATCTCGACGCTCACGAGCCAGATCGCGCTCGACATGAGCTATTCCTCGGGTCTGCATCGCTCGGCGCTGTTCGGCATGGGCGTGGTCCTGTTTATCATCTCCGCCACGCTGGTGGGCATCGTCCGTCTGATTTCCAAGAAGAAGAGGGGGTAGGCTATGTCCGATTCCGTTGACACGACGGTCGATACGACCTCGTCGCGCGAGCGCATCAAGCGTGCCCTTTCCCACGGCAAGAAGGGCCGCGTCAACAAGGACCTGTCCAACAAGATCATGCTTGGCGTGTTTCGTGCCGCTGCCTACATCACCACGCTGGTGCTGGTCGCTATCATCGCCTACGTGGTCATTAACGGCCTGCCACATATCTCGCTCGACTTTATCTTCGGTTGGCCCCAGGGCGTCAACGCCGAGGGCGGAATTTGGCCCACGATCGTCTCGACCGTCTACGTGACGGCGCTCGCCATGCTTATCTGCACGCCGATCGCTGTGCTGGCAGCCGTCTATCTGGCCGAGTACGCCAAGCAGGGCAAGGTCGTCGAGCTCATCCGCTACGCTGCTGACGCTTTGGCCTCGGTGCCCTCCATCGTTATGGGCCTGTTTGGCTACGCCTTGTTTGTCGAGGCCATGGGCCTGGGCCTTTCGATGGTCTCTGCCGCCCTGGCACTCGCGCTCTTGATGCTTCCCATCGTCATGCGCACCACCGAAGAGGCCATTCGCGCCGTTCCACGCTATATCCGTTGGGGCGCGTACGGCCTGGGCGCCACCAAGTGGCAGGTTGTCTCCAAGATCGTGCTTCCTTCTGCCTTTGGCCGTATTGCCACGGGCATCGTCCTCGCCATCGGCCGTGCCATTGGCGAGACCGCGGTGGTGCTCTACACCATGGGCCAAGCCATCAATCTACCTATTTCGCCGCTCGATTCCGGCCGCCCCATGACGGTTCACCTGTACCTGCTTGCCAACGACGGCATCAACATGAACGCAGCCTACGGCACCGCGCTCTTGCTGATGGTGATCATTTTGGCCTTCAACCTGTTTGCGCGCTTCCTGTCGCGCAAGCGTCGCTAGTTAAGGAGTCCCATGTCCGTTTATCAGTCCGCTCCCACGTTGGAGCAAGCGGCCATTACGGCCAAGGATTTCAACTTTTGGTACGGTGACTTTCATGCGCTGACGGGGCTTGACCTCAACATCGCCAAAAACGCCATCACCTCCTTCATTGGCCCCTCGGGCTGTGGCAAGTCGACGTTTTTGCGCTGCATCAACCGCATGAACGACCTGATCGAGGGCACGCGCGTCGAGGGTACCATGACGCTCGACGGCAACGATATCTATGCCGAGGGTGTCGACCCGGTCGACCTTCGCCGTCGCGTGGGCATGATTTTTCAACAGCCCAACCCGTTCCCTAAATCCATCTACGAGAATGTTGCTTTTGGCCCTCGTCTGCAGGGCGTGACTAGCAAAAGCGACCTCGATGACATCGTGGAAGAATCGCTCAAGCGCGCCAACCTCTGGAAAGAGGTATCCAATCAGCTCAACAAGGATGGTTTGGCGCTCTCGGGCGGTCAGCAGCAGCGTCTGTGCATCGCGCGCGTGCTTGCGGTGCAGCCCGATGTCCTTCTGATGGACGAGCCCTGCTCCGCCATCGACCCCACGTCCGTCTCCAAGGTCGAGGATCTGATGGCCGAGCTGGCGCCCGAGATGACGATCATCATCGTCACGCATTCAATGCAGCAGGCAGCTCGTATTAGCGACTACACCGCATTCTTCTTGCAGGAAGTTGCCGGCGAGCCCGCCACGCTCATCGAGTATGGTCAAACCGACGCGATCTTCACCAGTCCGGTGGACTCGCGGACGGAAGACTATATCACCGGCCGCTTTGGCTGATCGGTGCGACTAGTCCCAAGCTGATCGGACCTGGTCCGGTGTGTATTTACTGTGCGGGCGGCATGACCGCACCCAACTGATTGGAGTGAACCATGCGCAAACTGTTTTCCCGTCAGCTCGTCGAGGCCCGTCACGAGATGCTGAGCATCTATGAGGCCGTCGATCTGGCCCTCCACGATGCCGTGAAGGCCTATGTGACCGACGACCGCAAGCTCGCCACCAAGACCAAGAAGCGCACGCTTTCGATTGACGCGCGCTGCGCCAACCTGGAGGCCGTCTGCTACAACCTGATCGCCACGCAGTCACCGGTCGCCTCCGACTTCCGCCTGCTTCAGACGATCATCTACGTCGACTTTAACCTGCAGCGCATGACCGATAAGGTCCGTCAGATCTGCCGCGCCACGCGTCATATGATCAAGGCTGACATCTCGCTGCCCAAGGAGCTTGTCGGCACGGTCGAGGCCGAGGCTGAGGCCGTCTACCAGGTGCTGGGCTCTTCGCTTTCTGCGCTCGTCACCAATGACATGTCCATCATTTGCAACCTGGCCGTCGAGGACGAGCCGGTGCACGCTGCCTACGAGAAGTTCTTCCGCACCTTTAACCGCATGGACACGGGCGATTTTATGGACGACGACAGCAACTATGACGACCTGCGCCGCGCCATCATGGTATCGCGCTATCTCGATCGCATCGCCTCGATTTCCATCGATGCCGCCTGCCGTCTGACCTTCCTGTTGACCGGACAGCGTATGACTGCCGGTGATATCGCCCGCACTGATGAGGATGAGCTCGAGAGCATGCGCGTGCCTTCGGGCGAGGGTGTTATCATGAGGCCCGCCGTCGATGCACGCTACGTTGCCAAGGTGCCCGTTAACGAGGTCAGCGAGGGTCTTCGCTACCTGCTCGATCATCTTGAGGATGAGGACGATGGCGAGGACGACGAGGAGTAAGTAACCCCGTTCGTCGAAAGATTGTAAATACCTAAGTGAGCGCGGCCTTGCACATGCGGGGCCGCGCTCTTGCGTTAGCATGGGACTACTTGTTTGGCTGTCAGCGGAGGCGATTGGCAATGGATAACTATTTGGACTTGATGCGCGCTCGCCGCGAGCAGATTCTGGAACGTTTTTATGCGGCGCTCGATCGCGCGGGCCGTCCCCACGACGCCGCGAGCCTCATTGCCGTGTCCAAGACCGTTGGTGTCGATGAGACCGTTGCCGCCATCCAGGCGGGGTATCGCCATTTTGCCGAGAACCGCCCGCAGGAGCTGGTTCGCAAGCTCACGGGTCTGGCGGAGCATCCGGAGCTGCCCGAGGTGCGCTTCGATATGATCGGCAACCTGCAGACCAATAAGATCAATGCGGTGCTGGGCTCAGCCGAGCTGATTCACTCGGTGGGTTCGCTGCATCTGGCGCAGGCGATCTCGAGCCGTGCTGTTCGCAAGATTGAGGCAGGCGAGCTCGTCGGCCCCCAGCGTGTGCTCATTGAGGTCAATGTGAGTGGTGAGGAGTCGAAGGGAGGTTTTTCACCCGATGAGATTCGCGCCGCCGCGGGTGAGCTTGCAGAACTTGAGGGAATTTGCGTACAGGGGCTTATGACTATGGCGCCCCGGGGGAATAAGGATGTGGCACGCCGCACCTTTGCGGGGCTTCGTGAGCTGAGGGATGAGCTGGAGGCGGCGCATCCCGATTTGAACCTGCCTGAGCTTTCCTGCGGCATGAGCGAGGACTTTGAGCCTGCCCTTGAGGAGGGCTCTACGCTCGTTCGCCTGGGCAGGGTAGTATTTAGCCCGGAGTTTGCAGTAAAATAAGGCTCTGAAGTGCGCACTGATTATCGGGGCGCCTGCACTAAACCGCGAGAGGACACAACCATGGGCTTCCTTGACGAGATTAAAAATAAGATGCACCTGGGCGGCCAGCAGGGTTACGACCAGGGTTATGGCCAGGACGACGACTACGGCTACGATGATGGCTATGACGATGGCTATCAGGGCAACGGCTACAGCGGTGCTTCGGGCGAGGGCTTCTACACCCAAGACGAGCCGAGCAACGGCCTGCTTGGTCAGACGCGCCGTGGTGAAGCTGAGTCGGTTGCCGTGTATACACGCTCCGGGCAGCTGGTCGGCGATGACTCCCGCCATGCCACGACGTATAACCCGCCTTCGCGCTCGCAGGACAGTGTTGCGAGCGGTTATCGTCCTGGTGCCTATGACACGCCGTCGAGCTACGCCGAGAACACCCGCGCCCGTGCCGCCGCTGCACCCGCGCCTGCACCGAGCGATGCCTCGGCCTATGCGAGCAATATCATCAACGCCACGCCGCAGCTGCCGGCCTATGTCCTGCGCCCCGAGAGCTATGACGACGTGGAGACCGTGGTGCGCCGCGTTCGCACCAAGCAGCCTGTCGCACTGATTTTTGTGGGCGTACGCACCGAAGTTGCCAAGCGCGTCTTGGACTTCTCTTACGGCTTTGCCTGCGGTCTGGGTGCCACGGTCAAGGAGGTGGGCGACCGCGTGTTCATGGTGCTGCCCGCCGGTTGCGAGGTCAAAGATTCCGATCTCAAGAAGCTTCGTGCCGACGGCTACCTTAAGTAAAGACAAGACGAGGAGATTCCCATCAACATCTACACTATCGTCCAGCTGGTCAACACGCTGTTCAACTTCTATTCCACGCTCATTGTCGTCTACTGCTTTATGACGTGGATTCCCATGAAGCAGGGCGGTTTGCTTCAGGATATTGCCGCGGTGCTCGATAGCGTGTGCGGTCCGTGGCTCAACCTGTTCCGTCGTTTCATCCCGCCGATGGGCGGTATCGATTTTTCGCCGGTCGTTGCGATTATTGCGTTGCAGTTGGTGCAGAGGCTGGTTCTGCAGCTTCTTATAGGTATACTCGTGTAGAACTGACTTAGTAACTTACGTCGGGCGTGTAGCGCCGAGGCGATGAAAAAGGAGACTTGTTATGGCTATTACCCCTGCAGACATCCAGGCTCAGACTTTCTCTGAGGCCAAGCGTGGCTACGATCCTGCTGAGGTCGACGTCTTCTTGGAGACGCTGTCCTCCGAGGTTGACGCTATGCTCGCTAAGATCGTCGACCTTAAGGGCCGTCTGACTGCTACCGAGCAGCAGCTTGCCGATGCGCAGGCTCAGCTTGCCCAGGCTCAGGATGCCACCGCCCAGGCCGTTCCTGCCGCCCCCGTGGCTGCTCCCGCCCCTGACTTCTCCGCTCAGGAGCGCCAGATTTCCGCTGCCCTGATCGCTGCCCAGCAGACCGCTGAGACTATCGTCAACGATGCCAACGAGAACGCTGAGCGTATCCGCAACGAGGCTGACGCCAAGGCCCGCGAGGTTATCCGCCAGGCTCTGACCGAGAAGCAGGCCGAGCTCGAGGAGATCGATCGTCTCAAGGCTTCCCGTGAGGAGTTCAAGGCAGAGTATCTCAAGCTCATCCAGCACTTCATGGACGATGCCCAGAATTCCTTCCCGGCCGATCTGATGGCCTCCACGCCGGTCGGTTCTGCCGCTTCTCCTGCAGTGACTGTTCCCGCCGAGCCGCTGCCCGTCGCTGACCCGGTTGTCCCCGTGGCCGATCCCTTCGCCCCGATCGACAACTTTGCTGCCGACGACCTGGACTAACATTCGGCCTACAATTTAGTGCCTAGAAAGGACCCGCAGCTTGCGGGTCCTTTTTTATGACTGTGCCGGAGTGCGTAACATAAAAAACCGAGCCCTGCACATAATGGCGCAGAACTCGGCGAACGGGTGAGCGGTCAAGGGTAGGTTTTAAGGCATGTCCCAAAACCTACTCGAGGAGGAAGTCGGAGAGGGGAATGGTACGGGCCTCGCGATGCTCGGGATCGGCGATGTGGTCGGCAGGATAGCCACAGACGAGCATGTGATAGGGATAAACGCCTTTGGGCAGATTGAACTGCTCCTGTGCCACCTCAGGCTTAAAATGGCATACCCAGCACGTTCCCAGGCCCTGCTCGGTGGCCTCCATCATCATCTGATCGCACACGATGGACGTATCGATTTCATTGGAATTCATCTGGTCATACGGGCGCACCCAAGCGTCATCGGTAACGCTGCAAATAAGGAAGACAAGCGGAGCCCCAAAGATAGACCCATCACGAGCAAACCGAGGCTGACAAGCAGCAGCTTTCTCCAGAAGCTCAGGTGTATCCAACACCATCACACGAGAAGGATGATTATTGCAAGCAGAAGGAGCAATACGCCCAGCCTCAACAATGGCATCCACCACAGCCTGCTCCACAGCCCGATCTTCAAACTCACGACAAGAATACCGACCCCGAGCCAGATCCAAATAAGACATACAAGCCCTCCAACAATTAAAAATCAAACAAACCCAAAGTAACCCAAACAGTACCCAAAGCAGCAATCGGCCAAACGCTCATCAAGGGCCAAAGTGTCCGAACGGATACCAAAGGTCCCTTCAGCCAAACCCCCCATTGCGCTAAACCTATCAGCCAAAGTTCCCAATGGTGGTACGTAAGGGAGCGGGCCCGACCACTAATACCTTTTGAACGACTCTGCTTGCAGCCGGAGTGAAAAAGGTATTAGTGGTCGGGCCCGCGACCGGTGGGACACGTACCCCCAATTAACTGTTCTTCATGACAATCGAATCCACAACATCGGCCACATTCTCACAGCAGTCAGCGCAGTACTCCAGGAAGGCGTACACGTCACGCCAGGCGATGACCTCGAGCGGATCCTTGCCGTTGACGTGCAGGTTGCGCATGGCGTTGATGTAGAGCTCGTCGGCCTCGGACTCGATCGTGTTGATCTGGATGACGAGCTCGCGCAGGGTCTTGGACTTGCGGTAGTTGGGAAGCTCGACCATCAGGTCCTTCATGGCGCGGCAGGCATCGGTTACCTTGTGGGCGATGACGATGGCATCGGGGTGGATGCTCTGGATGTTGGTGAAGTAGACGCGCTGCACGACGCCTTCGATGCGGTCGAGCACGGTGTCGAGCGAGCAGCTCATCAGATCCAGGTCCTCGCGCTCAAGCGGGGTGATAAAGGCCGTGAGCAGGGCGTCCTCAAGCTCATGGTGCTTCTTGTCGGCCGCATGCTCGATCGCGTGCATCTTGTTGAGCATATCGTGAATCTTTGCGGGATCGAAGTTCTCGAAAATCTTGGTGAGCAGCTCGGCGGCCTGGACGGCAAGGTCGGCGCAGGCGACGTAGTTGTCGAAGTAGAACGAATCGGGTTTCTTTGCCATGAGTGGGTCCTTTCGAGGCGAAGACGGGTGGGCGAAGTATTACGGTCCGGATGGACGCTCGGTTTGACTAGATGAACATCATGAACAGCTTGGCCATGACAAAGCTGATGAGTCCGCAGGCGGGGAAGGTAAAGAACCAGGTGAACATCATGTCCTTGACCACGCCAAAGTTGATGGCCGAAAGGCGCTTGACGGCACCGACGCCCATGATGGCGCAGGTCTTGATGTGGGTGGAGGACACGGGGATGCCGGTAAGGGTGGCAAGCAGCAAGTTCGCGGCGCCTGCGAGGTCGGCAGAGAAGCCCTGATACTTCTCGAGCTTAACCATGCTCTGGCCGACGGACTTGATGATGCGCTCGCCGCCCACGCTGGTGCCGATGCCCATGGTGGCCGAGCACAGCAGCATGATCCAGATGGGGATGCCGGCGTCGCCGACGCTCGTCTGGCCGTTGGCGAAGGCCACGCCTAAAAAGAGCACGCCGATGAACTTCTGTCCATCCTGCGCGCCGTGCATAAAGCTCATGGCCGCAGCGCTCGCGATCTGAGCGTATTTAAAGAAGACATTGGCACGTCGCCTGTTGGCGGCGGCGAAAAGAATCGAGACGAGCTTGCACAGGACCCAGCCCATAACAAAGCCCAGGCCGATGGAGAGCGCCAGGCCGTAGATGACCTTCATCCACTCGTGGACGTTGACGCTGCTCGCGCCGCCGAGGGCGATGGCGGCACCGGTCAGGCCGGCGATAAGGCTGTGGCTTTGCGAGGTGGGGATGCCAAAACGCGACGCCGTGGCGCCGTAGACGACGATGGAGAACAGCGCCGCGCACAGGCAGGCGAGCGCCATGGTGCTGTTTCCGCCAAAGTCGACGATATGTGAGATGGTATTGGCGACGCTCGCGTTAAAGTGCGTCATGATGAGCACGCCGAGGAAGTTGAATGCGGCGCTCATGAGAATGGCGGCGCGGGCGGGCATGCAACGCGTAGTGACGCAGGTCGCGATGGCGTTGGGCGCGTCGGTCCATCCATTGACGAAGATGGCGCCCAACGCGAGGATCACGGTGACGGCAAGGACTGGGTTCGACACAATTTGGCCGAGGAAGGTTGAGAACGTTACGTCCATATATGGGCTTTCTCGAAGTTTGCAGGCACGTTACAAAAACATGATAAATCGTATCACCTCCTGCGGGTTTCTTTACCGAGATCTGATGAGAGAAGTGAACTTTTTGGCACTACCTTGAATATCAACTTCATCCGAACACCTCCCATATTCATCCGTACATGTACGGA
>CABUBS010000005.1 GCA_902489855.1 uncultured Collinsella sp. | reverse complement strand
GGACGTCATCGCGCTCGGCGGCGACTGGGACGGCGCCACGGTGCCCGCTTTCCTCTCCGATGCCAGCAAGATGCCCGAGTTCCAGAACATGCTTTCCAAGCATTTTGGCAAGACCGTGATGCAAAAGCTCTGCAGCGACAACGCGCTTGCCTTCTTTGAGCGTTATTAATTTCACATCCCTTGAGCGGGCCGGCATGCCGAACGGTCGACATGCCGGCCCGTCCCCAATCTGAAGGACCGCTTTTGACGCAGCAATTTACGATTACCGTATCCCGACCGGATGGCACATCCATCCCCGTCGTCGTTACCAAAAAGCGCGTCAAGAACGTCAACCTACGCGTCACATCGAGCGGTGAGGTCCACGCCAGTGCACCGCTCGGCGCCAGCCGCGAGCGTATCGAAGCGTTTGTGAAGCGCAACAGCGCCTGGATTATCAGCCGGCTTGCCCAGCGCGAGCAACGTCAGGCGACGGCGCGAGAGCCGCTCAGCCCCTCGTCCATCATTGCACTTTGGGGCAAGCCCATCACGGTACAAGATGCGCTCGATCACAACTTTAAGTCACCCGCACCGCGGCCCAAGCAGGCCACCTTCGCAAGTTTTATAGGTGCCGACAAATCGAACGAACGCCCACAGGCCAAGCGGCGCGCAACCCTCGACGGCCTGACGTCCGATGAGCTCCAGACCCGCATCGACCAACTCTATGCATCCGAGGTCACCACGGCGCTGCGCGATATGGTACGCGCGTACGAAATCGCAATGGGTGTCGCCGTTTCCCGCGTTTCCGTACGTAGCATGAAAACGCGTTGGGGCTCATGCACGCCCAAGACCGGAGCCATTCGCATCGCACGCGAGCTCGCCGCCTATCCCATCGAGTGTCTCGACATGGTTGTCGCCCACGAGCTCGTCCACCTGCTCGAGCCAAGCCACAATCAGCGGTTTCACGCCCTACTCGACACGTACTGCCCCAACAATAGAGCACTGTCCCAGCGGCTCAAGCAGCCACCCATAGAGACATATTAGAACCGGTTAGCGCACGCGCTCGATCTCGACACCGCAGCTTGCCAGGGGAAGACCGACGGGCGCCCAAGGCTTATCGAGCTTAACACGCACGCCAAGCAGCAAGGGGTAACGACGTAGCAGCATCTGGGCCACACCCTCGGCTGCAGCCTCGATAAGCTTAAACGTATGCTCACGCAGATAGCCATCGACATCGTGGCACACCGAGCCATAGTCAATCGAGGCGTCCAGGTTATCGTGCTCCCCCGCCGCGCGCAGGTCGGCATAGAGCACCAGAGAAACGATGAACTTCTGACCCAGCGCGTTCTCCTCGGGATACACGCCATGGTTGGCAAAAACCTCAAGGCCGTCAATGACAATACGATCGGCATGGCGCAAATCGTCATAGCTCACGTGAGGCACCGCCGTCGCAGTAGAAATTTCACCCCTACCACGACGGGCGAGCTCAGCACCCTCAGTCTTGGTTGCATTCTCGGGCAGTTTCTTGTTACTCATCGCGATCGTCTCCTTCGTTTAGAACCCCGACCGCGCAAACTAACTACACGCGAATCGACAGGTTCTTTTTATCATCGCTCCAGTTGCAAGCATTGCGCGCGGGACATGCAAAGCAGGCGCGCGACGCTTTGTCGGCTGCATAGAGCAGACGCTCAAGCGGTTGGCTGTTCACGCGCAGCTTTCGATGGCCCAGAATGGCCGTCTTAATTGCTGCGGCATCGGCCGGCTCAAACGCCACGCCATCGGGCATGCCGGCGAGTATTGCATCAGCGACGCGCTCGCTTGCAACATCATGGGATATACCCGATTCATACTGTTCATCTTTGCCGATATCGTGAAGAAGTGCCGTAGCGTAGATGACCTCGCGGTCAAATTCGAGCTCTTCCTCGAGATTCTTGATCCACATAATGCGAGCGACATCGAGCAGATGGTCAATACCGTGACGGCAGAAGATGCGCCCCGATTCCAACTGTGCAATGTTGCCCAGGTGCCGCCGGAACAGACCGTTGGCACAGATGTAGTCGATACGAGGCATGATGCCAAAAGGCGCCAGGCCCGAAGCCATAAAGCCGCGACGCGACGTTCCTTCATCGGTCTTCGATGCAAAGTCGTTGACGACCCTCATGGTTAGCGGCCCAGCATCCTAAAGAATCGCTCCTCGAGCGACGGATCGGTCTCAAAGACACCGCGACGAGCAAGCGTTACGGTCTTGGTACCGGGCTTTTGCACGCCGCGCATGGTCATGCACATATGCTCAGCTTCCATGAGCACAATCGCTCCCTGGGGAGCGAGATAATCCATGAGAGCGTCGGCAACCTGCGCACACAGCTGCTCCTGCAGCTGCAGACGGCGGGCATAAACCTCAACCGTGCGGGCGAGTTTGGAAAGCCCAGCCACCCGACCGTTAGGGATATAGCCAATGGCGGCCTTGCCATAAAACGGCAGCAGATGATGCTCGCACAGCGAGTAGAACGTAATGTCGCGCTCGATAACCAAATCGTTCGAAGCGACGGCAAAAGTTTTGGACAGGTGCTCCTCGGCACTCTGGTCCATACCGCCGGCAATCTCGCCATACATACGGGCGACGCGTGCCGGCGTCTCCAGCAGGCCCTCGCGAGTTGGGTCCTCGCCTATACCTTCAAGTAGCAGCTTAATGGCAGTCTCGACTTTTTCCTGATCGACCATCTGGGCCTCACTTTTTTCGATTTCGCGTTCGCGCTATGGTACCACGCCCTCCGGCATCGGCCACAAGCTACATAGTATGGGTCGAATAGACCGGATCGTCTCGCCAAAGCTCCACGGCGTCGCAAAGCGCAACGTTCTCACGCTCGGCACGGGCACGCGTGGCGTTCATATCAATCACGCGCTGATTGCTCGAGCCCCTAAAGCGCAACGAGATATCATACAGATCCTGAACGAACGGGCCGTCCACCAACATGTCGAGGCAGGCGAGAATGCGGTCCGTCACCTCGGTATGATGACGACCGCCCGGCATAAGTTCCTCAAGCACGTCGCCGGTAAAGCACCAAATGGTCTTCCCCGAATCCACAGGATAAGTGGCACGAACACGCTCAATGAAATCAACGAGCCCCGCCTGGTTCTCGGGTTCCATAGGCTCCCCGCCCAGAATCGTCAGGCCATCAATAAAGGGATGGTCGAGACTCTCGATAATCTTATCCTCGACGGCGCGATCGAACGGCTCGCCCGCAGCAAAGTCCCACGCGACAGAGTTAAAGCAGTTCTTGCACCCACGACGGCACCCGCTCACAAACAGAGAAGTACGAACGCCTTCCCCATCAGCAATGTCGAAATACTTAATGTTCGCGTAGTTCATAGGTAACTCTCCCGGGAGACCGGGACATATCATCCCGTCCTCAAACATTCTCGGCCTGCGGCCTGCGAAACTGCGGGCGGGACGATATGTCCCGGCCTCATGCAAAGGGTAACTCAATGAACGAAGCGAACATCGAGTATAGGGTTCGAGGTCTAATAAAAACTTTGTTGCAGCTCAACCGCCATCGCAAGCAAAGCGTTGTTGCAAGTCAACTCATTTCCGCTAAGAACTTCGAGGAGTGAGCAGACCGCATGCTGCATCTCAGCTACATCAACTTGGCTGCCCCGTAGCGAGGCCCCGGACCTTTACTCGATATGAGTTCCGCACGAACAGGAGGCGCCAGTGGCGCCTCCGTCGTGAGCCAGGACTGTTCGAAATAGCGAGTAAAGGTCCGGGGCCTCGCTACGGGGCAGCCTGGGATGGTTATTAGAGATGCAGCACGCGGTCGCGGATCTCCTCGGTTCGGCCCTGGTTCCAGAACTGGGTACCGATGTAGCCGCACGTACGACGGGCGACGTTCATCTTCTCCTGGTCACGATTGCCGCAATTGGGGCACTCCCACACCAGCTTGCCATCGTCCTCGACAATCTTAATCTCGCCATCGTAGCCGCACACCTGGCAGTAGTCGCTCTTGGTGTTGAGCTCGGCATACATGATGTTGTCGTAGATGTACTGCATCACGCGAATGACAGCTTTGAGGTTGTCCTGCATGTTGGGAACCTCGACGTAGGAGATTGCACCGCCCGGCGAAAGCTGCTGGAACATGCCCTCAAACTTAAGCTTGTCGAAGGCATCGATCTCCTCGGACACGTGGACGTGATAGCTGTTAGTGATGTAGCCCTTGTCCGTCACGCCCGGGATAATGCCAAAACGGCGCTGCAGGCACTTGGCGAACTTGTAGGTCGTCGACTCCAACGGCGTGCCGTACAGCGAGAAATCGATGTCGCTCGCAGCCTTCCACTCCGCGCACTTGTCGTTCATGCGCTGCATGACGGCCATAGCAAACGGCGTGCCCTCCTTCTCGGTGTGGCTGTGACCCGTCATGTACTTGACGCACTCATACAGACCGGCATATCCCAGGCTGATGGTGGAATAGCCGCCCACGAGCAGCTTATCGATCGTCTCGCCCTTCTTCAGACGCGCCAGGGCGCCGTACTGCCAAAGAATCGGCGCGGCATCCGAAAGCGTGCCCATCAGGCGCTCATGACGGCACAGCAGGGCACGATGGCACAGCTCAAGGCGCTCGTCGAAGATCTTCCAGAACTTGTCCATGTCCTGATGCGAGCTCAGCGCGACATCGGGCAGATTGATGGTCACAACACCCTGGTTAAAGCGACCATAGTACTTAGGCTTGGTCGGGTCATAGTTCAGCGCGTTGGCGACGTTGTTAAAGCCGTTGCCCGAACGGTCGGGCGTCAGGAAACTGCGGCAACCCATGCAGGTGTAGCAATCGCCGTTGCCGGCGGTCTCGCCCTTAGACAGCTTGAGCTCGCGCATCTTCTTCTCAGAGATGTAATCGGGCACCATGCGCTTGGCGGTGCACTTGGCAGCCAGCTGGGTCAGGTAGAAGTACGGGGAATTCTCGTGAACGTTATCGTCCTCGAGTACATAGATAAGCTTGGGGAATGCCGGGGTGATCCACACGCCAGCTTCGTTCTTAACGCCCTCATAGCGCTGACGAAGCGTCTCCTCCACGATCATGGCAAGGTCGTGCTTCTCCTGGGGCGTACGGGCCTCATTGAGATACATAAAGACCGTCACGAACGGCGCCTGGCCATTCGTGGTCATAAGGGTCACGACCTGATACTGAATCGTCTGGACGCCGCGACGAATCTCATCGCGCAAGCGATCCTCAACGACTTCGCGAACCTTCTCGGCAGATGCCGAAACACCGAGCTCCTCAAGCTCGCGAGCGACCTCGCCGCGAATCTTCTGACGGCTCACCTCAACGAACGGGGCGAGATGGGTCAGCGAAATAGACTGGCCGCCGTACTGGGAGGAAGCAACCTGGGCGATGATCTGCGTCGCGATGTTGCAGGCGGTCGAGAAGCTGTGCGGCTTCTCGATCAGCGTGCCCGAGATAACAGTGCCGTTCTGGAGCATGTCCTCCAGGTTCACCAAATCGCAGTTATGCATGTGCTGGGCAAAGTAGTCGGAATCGTGGAAATGGATCAGGCCCTCATTATGGGCATCCACGATCTCCTGGGGCAGCAGCACGCGCTGGGTCAGGTCCTTAGAAATCTCGCCGGCCATATAGTCGCGCTGAACGGAGTTGACGGTCGGGTTCTTGTTGGAGTTCTCCTGCTTGACCTCTTCGTTATTGCACTCAATTAGCGACAGGATCTTGTCATCGGTCGTGTTCTTCTGGCGCTTCAGGCTCTGAACATAGCGATAGATGATGTAGTGGCGGGCCACTTCGTAGCAGTCGAGACGCATAATCTCGTCCTCGACCAGATCCTGAATCTCCTCGACCGACACGGTGTGGCCCGCGTTCTCGCATGCCTCGGCGACGTTTTGCGCCGCATAAACCACCTGGCGGTCGGTAAGACGAGAGCCCTCCTCGACCTCCAAGTTGGCGGCGCGAATCGCATTGACAATCTTATCGATGTCAAAGACAACCTCGGTGCCGCTGCGCTTGATGATCTTCATCCTCTTGCCTCTTTCACGTCGTAGTCTCATTGCGTTTCAGAGCCAAACGATGCTCGGCAGGGCTTGCCCCTGTCTTGCGGCGCCGTCGCGCAATCTGTGTTCTCGATAAACCATAGGTCCTCATGCGGACAATCCTCGCGGCCGATCAAGCGGCTCAAAGGCGTGTCCAAATGGGACGAACAAGGTCTTCGTTCTCTGTCCGCCATCTATCATACGACAAAGACGCACCTATATCCTGTATTCTTTTTTTAGGTCAAACACAACATATAGTGTTTCAGCAGGTCAAAGCAATTGGTCATTTTGCAGACGCATTAAAAATGAGGGGTATTTGACAAGTCGGTAGAACGTTACCAACACGGCTACCTGCATGGCAGTTATAAAACCCCCTTGGTCAAGTCGCTGACAAATCCTACCAAAACCAAGCCGCTCACGCCAAAAGAATCCAAAAGATTATGCTTGACCAACATGTTGCGGTCACGGTCGGCCAGGACGTATGCAATCAGCCAGTGCCCCTACGGGATGCGAAGATCATCGCACGCGGATCTTGAGTTCAATATCTGGTGCCACATTTGACGACATAAAACAAAACAGCCCAGAGACATAGTCTCTGAGCTGCGAACATTTGGTGGGCGTTAGAAGATTTGAACTTCTGACCTCTTCCGTGTCAGGGAAGCGCTCTCCCCCTGAGCTAAACGCCCAAATGGAGCGGACAACGGGGCTCGAACCCGCGACCCCAACCTTGGCAAGGTTGTGCTCTACCAACTGAGCCATGTCCGCCTGCGAGGATTTAATATACGGGATGATCCACCCAAATGCAAGAACTATTTTAAAATAATTTGAAAATAGTTCCCGATACCGATGGCCCCCGCCTGCTTTGCCGTTCATTACATTGGAAGGACGGAGATCACGAGGAAATCACGAGGAAAGAGTCCCAGCAGCGAGCGGCGCCCCAGTGCCCCGCAGCGTCAACAAAAAACGCGGTTCGTTAGAACCGCGTAAGATAGTTGGAGCGGACAACGGGACGTCCGCGTATCCGCTTTCGCGGATCCGCACCGGCTTCGGCCGCCTGTCGGCGTCCTCGCCAGCTCGCTACAAACGCTCCGCGTTTGCTTCACGCTCGCTCCCTCTCGGGTTCGTGCCCATGCGATGGGTACGAAAAAGCCCGGCTACCTTGGAAGTCGGGCTGTTACGTTTGGAGCGGACAACGGGGCTCGAACCCGCGACCCCAACCTTGGCAAGGTTGTGCTCTACCAACTGAGCCATGTCCGCATATGTAAAACAAAACGGGCGCCGGGGCGCCCGGATGTTGCCTGGAGGCGAAGCCCGGATTCGAACCGGGGGTAAAGGCTTTGCAGGCCTCTGCCTTACCACTTGGCCACTTCGCCGAAAAAGGACCGTCAAGAACGGTCCGGAAATGCAATGGAGCGGACAACGGGGCTCGAACCCGCGACCCCAACCTTGGCAAGGTTGTGCTCTACCAACTGAGCCATGTCCGCTTGCGGGTTATTAATTTACGCGAGTTGTCCAAAAGACGCAAGTACTTTTTTCAAAAAAGTTGCTCAAAGCAAGTTCACACAGGTAAATAACGCCGAGCCAAGACGCTAGGCGCACGATTCCAATGCTCCACTAAACAGCTTCACCATCCGAACACGCGTACCGGCGCCGTCCGTACGCCGGGCAACCTCCACGTTGTCGACCAGCATGCGCATGAGCTTGATGCCACGCCCACGCTCTTCGGATGCAACCGGCTCGCTCGCTCTATCGATAGAATAACCGGCACCCCGATCAAGCACCTCAAGCACGACACGGTCCCCATAGGCCTGAACCGTCAGGATACAGCCGACGCCGCCCGCATGGTCGTAGGCGTTACCCAATGCCTCCCCAAGCGCCAATGCGACGTCATAGCGCTCATCGCGCCTCATGGGAAGCGACTCAAGCAACTCGGCCACGCGGTGCCGATAATATGGAAGATTCTCGATACCCTGACGGACCTCGACGCTCTTACTCCAGCGAGGCAGCTCCCCCACCGGAATGGTGGGAATAGACTCTCGTGCCGGCCCCGCGACATGAAGGATATCGACAAGACGAGCAATCTCCAAAAAGCGAACAACTTCACCCGATGCATTGACGAGCGAAAGCAGGCCTTCTCGCCTCATGAGCTCACGAGCGCGCGTAAGCAGGAATGCCAAGCCCGTCGAATCGATAAAGCTAACAGCCTGACAGTTGATGACAACACGACGCACGCCGCGGCCAATCAAAGCATCCAACCGCCGACGCAGCGCAGGCACCGTGGCGATGTCGATATCGCCTGGAGGCGTCAAAACCGCTATGTCATTCCACTCATTCATACGACCATGGTTCCCCAAAAAAGCCCACTCGATGCATTCGTTTCCCCAACCGTACGGATTCAGCCCGCCCAGCGTCGTCTATGAACGACCCCGTAAAAACTCAAGGGACACCAATGCAATGTCATCGTCCAGCGCCGATTCGGTAAATCGGTCAAGCTCGCCCAAGACCTTGCCGCAAATGCCCGATACGCCCTCACCCGAGACAGAGAGCAGAAGGTCGCGCAAGCGCTGCTCGCCAAAGAACGCTCCGGTGCGGTCGCGGGCCTCAATCGTTCCATCCGTATACATGAAGAGCATGTCGCCGGGGGCAAACGTAAACACGCCTGTCTCGTACACCATGCTCTCAAAGGCACCGATTACGCCCGATTGGCATCCAAGCAGCTCAACCTCTCCCCCACGGGCCTCGCCGCCACCCAGCGGCATCGACTCTGGCCTAATGACCATGGTCGGAGGATGGCCCGCCGAACAATACGTTGCGCGTCCGGCTTTAAGGTCAATCTTGGCGATAAAGGCCGTCACGAACGTCTCGACCCTCGAAAAGCCCATGAGCATGCTGTTAAGGGAGCGTGCCATGCGGGCCGGTCCAGCGCCCTCCCAGGCATATGCCGTCAGGGCCGTCTTGACGAGCGCGGACATCGATGCGGCCTCAATGCCTTTGCCAGACACATCACCCAGAATCATGACGGCGCAGTCGTCGGGAAGACGAATGAGCGTATAGAAATCGCCTCCGACCAACGCCGAATTCGTGGCCGACAGGTACACCGAATCGGTTGCGATACCCGGAACATCCCCCAGAGAATTTCTCATGCCAATCTGGAGCGTCTGAGCGATATGGCGCTCCTCGCGCTTTTGAGATTCGCCTTCGTAGATCAGTTCAAAGTCATGCGCCAAGTGCACCAAGTAGTCATATTCAAGGTCATCAATCGGCTCTTGGCTACCATCACGAAGCAGCAGCGCGCGCGTCGTCGGGCTCTTCGCAACAGAAGCAGGAACAATCGCGTCGTTACTGTGCTTGCCATCGCCCTCAGAGCGCGGGTGCCCCGCCTCGATGCCGGAGTCGACGTAGAGACCTTGACAAGGCAGACCATGCGCCCTAAGCCAGCCTCCCATAGGCATCGATTCGTCAACGCGAGTTATACGGACGTGTTTAAGGTCCTCGGCACTCGTACCCCCCAAAACAGATGCCTCAAAGCCATCAGGGCCAGCCCCCAGACGTGCCGCTGGCGCCGTCGTGGAAAAGAAAAGCTTCTCGGGATCGTCCGGCAAAGCAACGCGACTGCCGCCTTCAAAATCTATGACGTAGGAATCCAGACTGGCGTCATACTCAACAGGGCAAAAATGGCAGTTGAGCATATTGCAGATCTCGGACGATACCGCCTGGGTAGCCGCGACGGAATCGTCTAGAAAGGTAAACAACTCATCACGTAAGACATTGAGCGAGCGGCCAAGCTCGGCCGTGCGACGAGAGCGAAGACTCGATGCCATGCCGACCAGTTGGATAGACAAGTAATCGCAAATGACCTCGAGTACATTAACGTCATAGGCGAGCGGTGCCTGGGGGCGTTTCCAACCAACTTCCAGCACGCCAAGGATCTGCGTACCGTAAAAAACGGGAAGACAGATCTCGCTGCGGTACGGAGGCATATCCTGCACGCGCAACAGGTGCTTAGAACGATTGTCCAAGTCCATGAACATACCGGAGGCGGCCTTATCGCCCTCAAGGTCCTGTTGAATCGACAAGCGACAGGCACGCGACTCACGAAGAACATACGTCGGAATACCAGCGCCATACGGCAAAAACTCAGGCAGGTAGCTGTCGTACAGCTCCTTGGAAACACCGCGAAGTTTAAAACCGCCGCTCTCAGAAAAATAGATAGCGGCACCCGAAGCATCGAGCGTTCCTACAAGCTGGTTCAAAACAGTATCAAGCAGGCTGGGTAACTCATCGGAGCCCACAGTGCTCATAATGACCGAGAGCGTGCCAGAGAGACGCTTGTTCGCCACTCTAAGCTCCGATAACGCACGCTTGAGTTGACGGTCGTGAGAATACTGTTCTTCGATGCTATGGAGCGCCACCAGGACACGTGGCGCGCGGCGTCCAAAGATGCGTGGAGGCGTCACGGAGCCCGCACGAACCAAGACGGGGATAAAGGAGCCGTCACTCAGCTTGAGCATCAGTTCGTTCTCGGAGCCATCAGTTTCAAATGGCAGACGATGTTCCGTCGCACGTTCAAAAGCGGATGAGTACAGGACGTCTTTAACATCTCCACCGATGACGTCGGCGCGTTCCTCGCACATCAAACCAAGTAAGCGATTATTCACATGCAGAATGGTTCCGTCGAGCTCACAGATGATGACAGCATCGCTCGTGATCTCGACTAGTTGGGCAACGTCTGCCCACTCGTTGCGTTCAAGCGTTTCCATCGTGGACCCCACCGTCTATCGGTAACAAAAAAGCCTCCGAAGAGGCTTCTCAAATGCGATGGTGTCGGAGGCGGGACTTGAACCCGCATGACCAAAAAGCGGTCACTAGCACCTCAAGCTAGCGCGTCTGCCAATTCCGCCACTCCGACATGCTATGTTGTTGATTCGCGGTCCGTTTTGTTGGACCCGCGCGTTCAACGAGGAAGATAATAACCTATGATTCGAGAACTGTGCAAGCACTTTTTTCAAAAAAGTTTACGAATTTATAAATGCGCAGGTAGACTGACCTGTTCGGGCAGGAATGAGGTTGCTTTCCAACGCGTCCTCGGGCATGCGGCATTATTTTGATTTGCGCTTCGCGCTACAAAATAATGCCGCCCCCTGCGGAATGCGTTGGAAAGCAACCTCATTCCTACCCTAGGGGCACATGCTTCAGGCACAGTTCTCAAACATGTTCTGGGGGCTGATGCAAATTTGGTGGCTCGGCAAAGCCGAGCCCTTATATAAGGAGGCCGGAGCAAAAGCTCCGGCCTCCCTCAATTTCCCATCAGATTAAGTGAGCGATCTAGGAATCGCACTCCGCCTGCCGAGTTAACGCAGGGCCCGCCCTGGTGTTACTTTTCAGAACACTCCGCAGGACGCAAGAAACCCCCGCCGCACGAAGTGCGCAGCGGGGGTTTCTTGCATGTCCGAGGACGTTCTGAAAAGTAACTTCAGGGCGGGCCCGGACGAGAACAACCGACTACAGGTCGATGTGCGATTCCTTGATCGGGAACGGCTCCGCGAAGTGGCAGGCGCAGCAGTGGCCCGGTGCGACTTCCTTAAACTCGGGAAGCTTCTCAGAGCAGATGCCCTGCGCGATCGGGCAGCGCGTGTGGAAACGGCAGCCGGTCGGCGGATCCAGCGGCGACGGCGGGTCGCCAGCGAGGATGATGCGCTTGCGGGTCTTCTGGATATCAGGATCGGGAACCGGCACGGCAGACAGCAGCGACTGCGTGTACGGATGGTGAGGCTCGCTGTAGAGCGTCTTCCAGTCCGAAACCTCGACCATCTTACCCAGATACATAACGGCAACGCGATCGGAGATGTGCTGCACGACGGACAAGTCGTGGGCGATAAACAGATATGCGGTACCGAACTTGTCCTGGAGCTCCTTCAGTAGGTTCAGAACCTGGGCCTGAATGGACACATCCAGAGCGGAAACCGGCTCGTCGCAGATAATCAGCTTGGGCTTCAGCGCAAAAGCGCGGGCAATGCCGACACGCTGACGCTGACCGCCGGAGAACTCATGCGGATAGCGGTTGATGTGCTCGGGGTTCAGTCCAACGACGTCGAGAAGCTCGCGGACGCGCTCAATGCGCTCCTCCTTGGTACCCACGCCATGAATGGTCATGGGCTCGGAGACAATCTCTCCGATGGTCATACGAGGGTTGAGCGAAGCATAAGGATCCTGGAAGATAAACTGCATCTCGCGACGCATGTCCTTGATCTCATGCTTGCTCATCTCGGCAACATCTTTGCCCTGGAAGAACACCTTACCGGCGGTCGGCTTGGTCAGACGCATGATGGTGCGGCCCGTCGTGGACTTGCCGCAACCAGACTCGCCAACCAGACCAAAGGTCTCGCCAGGATAAATCTCAAAAGAGATGTCATTTACAGCAGAGACGACACGCTTGGAGAAGCGCTTGGCGAACATGCCGGACTCAGCGGGAAACTCCTTAGAGAGGTGCTCGACCTTCAGCAGCGGAGTGCGCTCGTTGGTATCTGCCATTACGCCTCGCCTCCCTTCTTGGAATCCTTGCGCGTACGGGACGTCTCAGGAGCGTTCTTGAGGAACTCGGGGTCACCGGAGTAGTGGCACGCAGAGTAATGACCAGACTCGGTGACAACGCGCTCGGGGCGCTGCTTGCGGCACTTATCGGTCGCATAGGGACAACGAGGCGAGAACACGCAGCCCTCGGGCAGGTTCATGAGCGAAGGCGGGTTGCCGTGAATCGGCGTAAGCGGCTTCTTCTCTTCGATGGCCTGCTCCGGGATGGAGCGGATAAGGCCCCAGGTGTAGGGGTGGCGGCTCTCGTAGAAGATTTCCTCAGCAGTACCGAACTCGACGGGACGGCCGGCGTACATAACCATGATCTTGTCGGCCATATCGGCGACAACACCCAGGTCATGGGTAATCATGATGATGGCGTTGCCGTTCTTCTCCTGCATTTCCTGCATAAGCTCAATAATCTGAGCCTGAATGGTAACGTCCAGGGCAGTCGTGGGCTCGTCGGCAATCAGAATATCGGGATCGCAGGCAAGAGCCATAGCAATCATGACGCGCTGACGCATACCGCCAGAGAACTGGTGCGGATACTCATTGACGCGCTTCTCGGGCTCAGGAATGCCAACGAGGTCCAAAAGCTCGGTGGCACGCTTGAGCGCCTCCTGCTTGGAGTAGCCACGGTGCAGACGAAGGCCCTCGCCCACCTGTTTGCCGATCTTATAGACCGGGTTCAAGGAGGTCATAGGATCCTGGAAGATCATCGCGATATCGTTACCGCGAATGTGCTGCATCTCTTCCTCGGTCATCTCGAGGATCGAACGACCGCGATAGCGAACGTCGCCGCCCTCGATCTTTCCCGGAGGCATCGAGATAAGGCCCATGATGGTCATGGCGGTCACGGACTTACCGGAGCCGGACTCACCGACGACGCCCAGGGTCTCGCCGCGATCGAGCGTGTAGGAGACACCGTCGACAGCACGAACGACGCCATCCTCGGTGTGGAAATACATCTTAAGGTCATCGACCTCGAGCAGATGCTGGCCCTCGGGAACCGGCTGGTCCTTCAGGTCCACATAGTTCTTGTTCTTCTTCATCCTTATGCGTCCTTCATCTTGACGTCGAGGGCGTCGCGCAGACCATCACCCAACAGGGTGAAGGCGAGCACCGTCGAAAGAATTGCCAGACCGGGCATGATCATCATCCAGGGAGCAGTCAGAAGATACTGCTGACCGTCCTGAATCATGGAGCCCCACGAAGGCGTAGGCGGAATAACGCCCATGCCGAGGAAGGACAGAGCGGACTCGGTCAGAATGGCGCCACCAATGTTCATGGTCGCGTAGACCACGATGGAGGCGACGGAGTTCGGGAAGATGTGACGTACAACGATACGAGCATCAGATGCACCCATCGCGCGCGCAGCATCAACATAGTCGTTTTCCTTGACGGTCAAGATCGCAGAGCGGAAGACGCGCGCAATCGAAGGCCAGCCGAGAATACCGATGGCGATAAAGACGTTCTGAAGACCACGGCCGATAACGGCGATCATGGCGACAACGAACAGCACGTACGGGAACGCCAGGAAGATGTCCGCACAGCGCATGATGATCGTATCCCAGATGCCGCCGTAGAAACCGGCCAGAGCACCCATGACCAGACCAATCAGCGTGGAGATCGCGGTGGCCATAATTCCGACGGACAGCGAAACGCGCGCACCGTAGATAACGCGGACGAGAATGTCACGACCAAGGGCGTCGGTGCCAAACGGGTGCTCTGCACACGGAGCCAACAGCGACGTCTCGGCCATAGTGGTCGAGTCGGAAGCCGTCGGAGAACCGAGCCAGGGCTTAGCCCACAGATCTGCGGTCAGGGCAACCACAACGACGATGATGATCCAGCAGACGCCGATAACGGCGAGCTTGTTCTTACGAAGACGCTTAAAAGCGTCGCCCCACAGCGTGCGGGACTTGGCGGGAGCAGATGCGACCTTGGTGGCGGTAGCCTGCTCCTGAGACTGAGAATCAGTTTCCTGCATGAGACGTACCTCCCTTAGGCCTTATCCGACGGACCGCCAAGGCGGATGCGCGGGTCGAGGAATGCATAGCTAATGTCGACGAGCAGGTTGATCACCATGACGACGACAACGATGAGCGTAACGCCGCCCATAACGATGGGCCAGTCACGCATGCTAATGGCGCGATAGACCTCATAGCCGATACCGGGCCAGTTAAAGACCGTCTCGGTCAGGATGGCGCCCGAAAGCATGCCACCAAAGTCGACACCAATATAGGTAACGACGGGGATGAGTGCATTCTTAAGCGCATGCTTGATGATGATCGCGCGATTGGAGAGACCCTTGGCCTTTGCCGTACGGATGTAATCCTGGTTCATGACGTCAAGCAGCTGCGAGCGCATAATGCGCGCGGCATAAGCGGTCGAAACCGAAGCCAGCGTAATGGTCGGAAGCACATAGTGCATCCAATCCTGATACTGAGAGCTGGAACCGCCGGCACCCGAGATCGGCATGGAGAATGCACCGCCCGTGGCGTCCTTGAGGATGACGCCAAAGAACAGCTGCAGCAACATACCGAGCCAGAAAGCCGGGACCGCAACGAGGATCGACGTGGTGAGCGTTACCAAAATATCCCAGAAGGAATAACGCTTTACCGCCGAAATGATACCCGCACCGATACCCATGATTGCCTCGAGCACGATGGCGCACGCGGCAAGTTTGACCGTATACGGATACTTCTGGGCGAAGATTTCCGTAACCGGCAGCTTGCGCTGATACGAATTGCCCAGATCGCCATGAAGCAGGCCGTTCATGTAATACAAGTAACGGTCCACGAGCGACGTTTGAACGGGGTCGCCGTTCTCGTCAAGGATCGCGTTGCCGTCCTCGTCCGACTGGACCAGGTGATAGCGGACGCGAAGCTGAAGCTCCACCTCGGGGGACAGAGCCTTGTCTCCACCGATCAGCTTGATCGGATCTCCCGGCACGATATTCTGGAGGGCGAACAGAATCAGCGTAACGCCCAAAAACACCGGGATGAACTGAAGCACACGTTTAACGATGTACTTACCCATACCACTCCCCTATCTAGGGATTAACCTAAATGGGATGCCGATCGCCAGACCGGCATCCCAAAATTACCATCAGCCAGTTTACCCCAGGTTAGGGAGAACTGTATGTTTCCCATGAGGTCTACGTAAATACTTGACCCTCACGGAAGCTGCAAACTCTTAGGCGAGCTCAGCGGTACCCAGCTCGGCATGCTTCTGCGGATCGACATAGAGGTGCTTGATGCGATCGGAGCCGACGATGGTGTGCGTGTAGAACATAATCGGGATGACCGGGCAGTCGGCAGCGACCATTGCGTCGGCCTCCTGCATCTTAGCGACGCGCTCCTCGTCGTCAACAATAGTACGAGCCTCGTCGACCTTGGCGTCGAACTCGGGGTTGTTGTAACCGGAGCGGTTATCGCCACCGAGGGAGTCGGAGTGGAACAGCGGATACAGGAAGTTGTCCATGATCGGGTAGTCGGCAATCCAACCCAGACGACCGAACTGATAGTTAAAGTTCTGATACTGCTCGAGCAGGGCAGACCACTCAGGGGTATCGGAGACAGCGGTAACGCCAACCTTGGCGAGGTCGCCGATGATGGACTCCATGATCTCCTTGTGACCGCCGTCCTGGTTGTAGGAAAGGGTCACGCTAATGCCACGATCCCCGTTAGCGCCAGCGGGAGCAACCTTGTCGAGGTACTCGTTAGCCTTGTCGACATCGTAGGCGCAGAACTCCCATGCGCCCTCCTTGTAGCCATCGATGCCCGGAGGAACAATGCCGTCGGCAGGGGTACGGGTACCCTTGTAGATGGTCTTGCAGATGGCCTCACGGTTGATGGCCAGGGAGATGCCCCTACGCAGGTCGGCGTTGTTGAACGGCTCGGCCGTGGTGTTGCAGGTCAGATAGTACGTGGAAGGCTCGGCGCCGAGCAGCATGCGCTCGCCGTCACCCATGGTGTAGCCGTCCTTGGACACGCCGCGATCCTTCTTGGCGGCATCGATCTGAGCAACGGGAACGTCGCAGACATCGAGGTTACCGGCCTGGAACTCCTTGTAAGCAGTCTCCATGTCCTTGATGACCTGGAAGTGGATGCCATCGATCTTGGCCTTGTCGCCATAGTAATCGTCGAACTTCTTGAGGTTGATCTCCTGACCATCCTCCCACTTGCCGTCCATCATGAACGGGCCGTTACCGACCGGTGCAAGATAGAAGCTCTTGACATCGGACTCGGCGCACTCGGGAACCGGGGCCAGAGCCGGGTGAGAGGCGACGAAGGGGAAGTCGGCGTAAGCGGAAGACAGCTTGACGACGAGGGTCTCATCGTCGGGGCAAGTAACACCGCTGAGCTCGGTAGCGTTACCGGCAAGCAGGTCGTCATAGCCCTCGACCATAGAAAGGTGATAGGAGACCTCGGAAGGGCCGTACTCGGTAGCGATGGCCGACTTGGTGTTGACCAGACGCTCCCAACCGAGCTTGAAGGACTTGGAGGTAACGTCGTCACCGTTGTGGAACTTGGCCTTCTTGATCTTGAAGGTGAACTCGGTGGCGTCGTCGTTGGCCTCAAAGGACTCGCAAGCCAGCGGAACGATCTCGCCCTTCTCGGCGTCATAAGAGGTCAGAGCATCAAAGAGCTGGTACTCGACCTGAGTGCCCTGGTCCTCCTGGACGTTATAGGGGTCGATGCAGACCGGGTTGTTGATGTAGAAGTTCAGCGTCGAACCGGACTCAGAACCGGAAGCGTCGCCGCCCTTCTTGCCGCATGCGGCAAGAAAAGCCATGGAGCTCGCAGCAAGGGTACCGCCGACAAAGGCGCGACGACCCATAACGGGCTGGTGGAACATAGAATCAGCCATGCCATCCTCCTTATGAGATAGGACAAAGTAAGTTCGGTCGGGCAACGTCAAGACAGCCCAATCGAACCATTCAAACGCGGTCCGCCGTTTTGGCTGGTTATACAAAGCGGACCAACGTATTGCAATACAGTAGCGCATTTTATGCACGATTTGGGGCTAATTCCGGTTAACGGTCGAGAATTTCTTTAGTTGGGCGAAGTATGTGGGGATATTTTGACTCTGTTACAAATATGTAAACAAAAAGGGTCCCGCACATGCGAGACCCATTGCAAACGTATATACGCCGATGCTTAGTAGCCCACGATGCCCTGCGGGAAGAAGAACATGCACAGCACGACGCACGCAGCAAACACGACAGCCATGATGACGGTCAGGCGGTCAAGGTTCTGCTCCATAACGCCTGTGGCTGAGCTGGAGTTATACAGCGAGCTGGCAATCATATCCGAAACGCCGGTACCCTTACCGGAATGCATCAGGACGAGAATCGTCAGCGCCACGGCAGAAACAGCCCAAACGACAAACAGAAGAATCTGGAACGGACCCATAGATAAGCTCCTTAATAGAACAATTCAAACTACAGTACTGTACCACAATCCCCCGTTCTCCCCTACCTGCCACTCGGGGACGGGGCGGAAATGGCAGAAATACCAAAAAGGGGATTGTCCGATTGTGGACAACCCCCTTGCTAGAAAACGGTATTTGTTTTCTCTTAGGCCTCGGTGGCGAGCACGCGGCCCGTCATCTCGGCGGAAGGCTCCAGACCAGCCATGGTGAGCATAGTCGGGGCGATATCGGAAAGACGACCGTCCTCGATACCGGTGAGCTGTGCCTTCTCATCAACGATGATGAACGGCACGCGGTTGGTGGTGTGCGCCGTAAACGGATGCTTGGAACCGTCGGAAGCAACGTCAAACATGTGATCGGCGTTGCCGTGATCGGCGGTAATCAGTGCAAAGCCGCCCTTGGCGAGAATCGCCGGGACAACCTTGGACAGGGCATCGTCAACAGCCTCAACGGCCTTAACGGCAGCGTCGAAGACACCGGTGTGACCAACCATGTCGCAGTTCGCGAAGTTCACGATGTAGAAATCAGCGCGATCCTCGTTGATGGCGGCGACGAGCTTCTCGGTAACCTCGGGAGCGCTCATCTCGGGCTGCAAATCGTAGGTAGCGACCTTGGGGGAAGCGACGAGCACACGCTCCTCGCCCTCCTTGGGCTCCTCGATGCCACCGTTGAGGAAGAACGTCACGTGGGCGTACTTCTCGGTCTCGGCGGTGTGCAGCTGCTTCAGGCCATTGGCGGCGATAACGTCGGCCAGGACGTTCTCGGGGAACGTCTTGGGGAAGGCGACCTCGACGTCAAACGTCGGATCGTACTCGGTCATCGTCACAAAGTGCGAGAGCTTGATCTGCTCGCGCTCAAAGCCGTCGAACTCCTTGTCCGTGAACACGCGGGTCATCTGACGTGCGCGGTCGGGACGGAAGTTGAAGAAAATAGCCGCGTCGCCCTCGTGGATGCCCTCGTTGTGGGCAGCGAAGGGCTCGACGAACTCGTCGCCGCGCGGGTCCTTCTCGTAGTAGGCCTTGATACCGGCAACGGGGTCGGTATCAGCATCGGACGCGTTGACCATGACGTCGTAGGCGCGCTGGATGCGCTCCCAACGGTTGTCGCGGTCCATCGCCCAATAACGGCCCGAGACGGTGGCAACGCGAGCGTCGCAACCGGTCTCCTCGGAAATCTTGGCCAGGAAGGCGCAGAACTCACTCATGTAACCGGCACCGGACTGCGGGTCGACGTCGCGGCCATCCATGAAGGCGTGGACGCGAACGGTCTTGACACCATGCTCGGCAGCCATCTTGACCAGAGCCTCGACGTGGTTCATGTGGGAGTGAACGCCGCCAGGGCTCATAAGGCCCATGAGGTGGAGAGTCTTGCCGTCAGCCTTGACATCGTCCATGGCCTTGACGAAAACCTCGTTCTTGGCGATGGAGCCGTCCTTGATGGCATTGTTGATGCGCGAAAGCTCCTGGAACACGATGCGACCGGCACCGATGTTGAGGTGACCCACCTCGGAGTTGCCCATCTGGCCGTCGGGAAGGCCCACGTCCTCGCCCGAAGCACCGAGCGTGGTGTGAGGATACTTCTCGTACAGGCCATCAAGGAAGGGCGTCTTGGCAGCGGCGACGGCGTTCTCGCCATCAGCCGGAGCCAGGCCGCAGCCGTCCATGATAATCAGGAGCGCAGGAAGATGACGTTGTGCCATATGTCCTACTCGCCTGCCTTGACGACCATAGAGGCGAAGTCGGCAGCCTTGAGCGAAGCGCCGCCCACGAGGGCGCCGTCAACGTCGGGCTTGGCGACGAGCTCGGCGATGTTACCGGGCTTGGCGGAACCACCGTAGAGAACGCGGATGCCGTTGGCGAGCTCCTCGCCGAACATCTCCTTGAGGGTCTCACGGATAGCGCCGCAGACCTCCTGAGCGTCCTCGGCGGTAGCGGTCTTGCCGGTGCCGATGGCCCAGATGGGCTCATAGGCGACGACGACCTGCTTGGGGCAGGTGATCTCAAGACCAGCAAGGCCAGCCTTGACCTGGTTCACGACGTGCTCGACATAGGTGCCGGCCTCGCGGACCTCGAGGGACTCGCCGCAGCAGAAGACGGGAACAAGGCCGGCGGCAACGAGAGCCTTGGCCTTCTTGTTCTGGTCCTCGTCGGTCTCGTGGAAGTAGTCGCGACGCTCGGAGTGACCGATGATGCAGTAGGTGCAGCCAGCGGACTTGAGCATGTCGCAAGAGGACTCACCGGTGAAGGCACCCTTGGCCTCCCAGTACACGTTCTGTGCACCGAGGGCGATGGGGGCAGCCTGAATGCGGTCATGAACCGTGGTGATGTCGATGGTCGGAGGGCAGACGAGTACCTCGACGCCAGCCGGAACCTCGGGCAGAGCCTGAGCCAGCTCGTCGGCGAGCTTGGCAGCCTCGGCGACGTCGTTGTTCATCTTCCAGTTACCAGCGATAAGAAGGGTGCGTTTAGGCATCGAGAAGCGCCTCCACTCCGGGCAGGGCCTTACCCTCGACGAGCTCCATGGAAGCGCCACCGCCGGTGGAAATCCAGCTCATCTTGTCGGCCAGGTTAAACTTGTTGACGGCCGCGACGGAATCGCCACCACCGATGATCGAGGTGCAGTCGGCCTCGGCGACAGCCTCGGCGATAGCCTGGGTGCCGTGAGCGAAGTTATCGAACTCGAAGACGCCCATGGGGCCATTCCAGAACACGGTCTTGGCGCCCTTGACGGCCTCGGCGTAGAGTTCCTCGGTCTTGGGGCCGATGTCCATACCCTCACGATCGTCGGGGATAGCGTCGGAAGCGACAACCTCGGGGACAGCGTCCTCGCCAAAGTGATCGGCAACACGGTTGTCGATGGGGAGCAGGATCTTGACGCCCTTCTCCTCGGCCTTCTTGAGCATCTCGCCAGCGCGCTCGACCCAGTCCTCTTCCTTGAGGGACTGACCAACGGACAGGCCCTGAGCCAGGAAGAAGGTGTAGGCCATGCCGCCACCGATGATCAGGGTATCAGCAGAGTCGATGAGGTGATCGAGAACACCGATCTTGGAGGAAACCTTGGAACCGCCGACGATAGCGACGAAGGGACGCTCGGGCTCGGCGAAGATGCCGGTCAGCGTGTCGACCTCCTTCTCGAGCAGGAAGCCAGCGACTGCGGGCAGGTAAGCGGCGGGGCCCACGACGGAACCCTGGGCGCGATGAGCGGTACCGAAGGCATCGAGAACGAAGACGTCACCATAGGAAGCGAGCTTCTTGGCGATCTCGGGATCGTTCTTCTTCTCACGCTTGTCAAAACGGACGTTCTCGAGAACGAGGACCTTGCCCGGCTCGACGGCAGCGACAGCCTCAGCAGCCTTCTCGCCGTAGGTGTCGGCGACAAAGGCAACGTCGAGACCAGAGAGCTCAGCGAGCTTCTTGGCGACGGGCTCGAGAGACAGCTCGGGCTGGAAGCCGGTGCCCTCGGGACGGCCGAGGTGGCTCATGAGGATGACGCGAGCGTTGTGCTCAACGAGATAGTTGATGGTGGGCAGGGCAGCCTTGATACGGGTGGTGTCGCCAACGACGCCATCCTTGATAGGCACGTTAAAGTCAACGCGGACGAGAACGCGCTTGCCGTCGACATCGATGTCGCGGACGGTCTTCTTGGTAAAGGCCATGTTTGCTTCTACCTTTCGTACGTGTCTGCCTCCCATTACGGCAGACGATTTCTTATAAAAAGGGCGCGACCCTAGGGTGTAAGCCCTATAAGGCCGCGCCCTTCTTTAGACGCTCAACGAGCTATTCGTTAAAAGCTAAATTAAGCAACGAACTTCTCGAAGTACTTGATGGTGCGGACCATCTGAGAGGTGTAGGAGTTCTCGTTGTCGTACCAAGAGGTGACCTGAACGAGGGTCTGGCCGTTGCCGAGGTCAGAGCACATGGTCTGAGTGGCGTCGAAGATGGAGCCGTGGGTCTCGCCGATGATGTCGGTGGAGACGATGTCGTCCTCGTTGTAACCGAAGGTCTCGGAGATGGTGGCAGCGTAGGCCTTCATAGCAGCGTTGACCTCGTCGACGGTGACCTTCTTGTCAACGACAGCGTAGAGGTTGGTGATGGAGCCGGTCGGCGTCGGGACGCGCTGGGCGGCACCGATGAGCTTACCGTTGAGCTCGGGGAGAACCAGGCCGATAGCCTTGGCAGCACCGGTGGTGTTGGGGACGATGTTGACGGCGCAGGCGCGGCTACGACGCTTGTTGCCCTTGCGCTGCGGGCCGTCGAGCGGCATCTGGTCGCCAGTCCAGGCGTGAATGGTGGTCATGATGCCGGACACGATGGGAGCGAAGTCGTTCAGACCCTTGGCCATCGGGGCGAGGCAGTTGGTGGTGCAGGAAGCAGCGGAGATGATGTTGTCCTCAGCGGTCAGCGTCTCATGGTTGACGTTGTACACGATGGTGGGCAGATCGCTGCCGGCCGGAGCGGAGATGACGACCTTCTTGGCGCCAGCGTTGATGTGGGCCTGAGCCTTAGCCTTGCTGGTGTAGAAGCCGGTGCACTCGAGAACGACGTCGACGTCGAGGTCGCCCCAAGGCAGGTTGTTGGCGTCGGCCTCCTTGTAGATCTTGATCTCCTTGCCGTCAACGGTGATGGAATCCTCGCCAGCAACGACCTCGTGATCGCGAGCGTAGTTGCCCTGCGTGGAGTCGTACTTCAGCAGGTAAGCGAGCATATCGGGAGAGGTGAGGTCGTTGATAGCGACGATCTCGGAGCCCTCATGACCGAACATCTGACGGAAGGCCAGACGACCGATGCGACCGAAGCCGTTAATAGCAACCTTTACTGCCATTGTGTCTCCTTTCGTAAGGCCCCCGCAAGCTACAGCGCCTGCCGTTGAGGCCCACAAACTAACCACTCGCCTAATATACCTTTTTTTTGACTTGAATTTCACGAGAATGCTCGAAATTGAAAATCAAATTTGCGTTAAAACGCTTTAAAGAATAAAATAGCAGCTAAATCCGTATATAAGTCGATACTTTAACCTACCTGTTTGCTTCAATGAGCTTTTCAAGCCGTAAAACACGATGGTAGAGGGCCGACTTCGACAAGGGAGGGTCAGCCATCTCCCCTAAATCACGCAGCGAAAGATCGGGATAGCGCTCGCGCAGGTCGCAAAAGACCGCCAAGGCATCCGGAAGCGCATCGCGAAGGCCTCGCTGCTCGAGCTCATCGATAAGCGCAAGCTGATGCTGGGCGGCACCCGCACTTCTGGTCTGGTTGGCGAGCTCGGCGTTCACGCGACGGTTCACATCGTTCTTAACCAACTTGACCGCGCGCGCCTCCTCAATCTCGGCAACGCTGCGCTTGGCGCCAATCAGCTTTAATAGATGCTCGATTTCCTCGGCGCTCTTAATGTACACGGCATATGACCCCCGCCGTGCATTAACACGAGCATGGGCCCCAATCTGCTCCAACAGATCGCAAAGCCCCTTGGCATATTGCTCGCCCTGCACAGCGATCTCCAAATGAAAATCGCCGCGTGGATCGGCCACGAAGCCGCCCGCGATGAGCGCGCCGCGGATATAGGCAAGTCTACAGCAAGGACGGGCAACGATATGTCGGGGTACGCCGGCGACAAGTCCTCCCCTACGGTCGAGGATACCCAGCAGAACCAAGGCCTTATCCAGGTCTGGCTGATCAGGCAAGGTGATGAGGTAGTTTCGAACCTTATGCAAGACAGATTTACGGACGGTGAACTCCGTTTTGAGCTTAAGGATACGATGCGTCAGCGTGATCATCGTGCGCGCGACGGCTCCCGTCTCAGTCGCAACCGTCAAACGATACCGCCCAGAGCCGGTAAGCGAGAGCGTACCGCTCACGCGCGTGAGGGCGGCAAGCGTCGACAAGTCGCAGTATTCACATTCGGGTTCGCAGCGCGCGAGCTCGTCACGCACCTCAGCGGTAAACGACATGCAGGCCTATGCCTTCGTGTTGGCGCGCGACAGGTCGCGGTGGGAGATGCTCACATGATACTGAGCGCCTTCCAGGTAACGGGCCGTGGCCTCGGCAATGGCAACGCTGCGGTGCTGGCCGCCCGTGCAGCCGATGGCGATAGAAAGCTGCGGCTTACCCTCCGCGATATAGCCAGGCATCACCGTATCGAGCAGCTGTGTCCAAGCCTTCCAAAACTCCTGCGTCTTGGGATGGTCCAGAACAAAATCGGAGACCTTTTTATCGAGACCGGTCATCGTGCGCATCTCGGGATCGTAGAACGGATTAGGCAGGAAGCGGACGTCGATCATAATGTCCGCTTCGACGGGCATGCCGTGCTTAAAGCCAAACGAGAACACGTGGACGTCCATGAGCTGCTGGTCGGACAACTCGGAGAACGCCATGCGCAATTTGTTGCGCAGGGCAGAGGTACGCAGGCGGCTCGTGTCGATGATCATATCGGCTCGGTCGCGCACACCCTGCAGCTGCAGGCGCTCGCGCTGAATCGCATCGGCCGTAGTCTCCCCCGGCTTGGCAATGGGATGGCGGCGGCGGTTTTCGCTATAACGACGGATCAGCACCTCGTCAGAGGCCTCGAGAAACACGATGTCACAGCTCATCTCGCGCTCCTCGAGTGCGGCAACGGCATCGAGCAGCTCATCGAACAAGCCCTGGCTGCGCAGGTCACAGGTGACGGCGAGATGCCTGCCCACGCCCGTATTGATGCCGACGAGCTCGGCAAGCTGGGCGATGAGACGCGGAGGCAGGTTATCGATGCAAAAATAGCCCATGTCCTCGAACACGTGCATAGCCTGTGTGCGGCCCGATCCGGACATTCCGGTGATGATGACGATATCGGGGATGCGCTCCGAGCGCTCCGCCGCATCCATGGCATCTCCCTTTTGCATGTGCTGCCTCCCGAAAACAAGCGCGGGACCCAGCAACCCGGATCCCGCGCGGTCAATTGCCTATATTGAGTATACCGCCCCGAGCGGATACGAGGCCTGTCTTACGCCTCAAGTGCAGCCTTGAACCAACTCGTAATACTCGTGGGGTGCGTGATGGCGGTGCCGACGACAACGGCCCAGGCGCCAGCATCGATCGCGGCGCGAGCCTCCTCGGGCGTATGCACGCGACCCTCGCAAATGATAGGAAGGCCGGGGAATTCCTCAGTCGCCTGGCGCAGGAGCGGCAGATCGGGACCGTCGGCCATGGTGCAATCGATAGCGGCAACACCATGAGACAGCGTGGTGGACACCAGGTCGAAGCCCATGTCAACAGCACGACGAATATCCTCGATGGTGGCACAATCCGCCATCAGGAGCACACCCTCCTCGTGCAGCGGGCGGAAAGTATCCTCGACCGTCTTGCCATCGGGGCGCGGACGATCGGTGGCGTCGATCGCCACGATATCGGCACCGGCAGCAACGCAGGCGCGAGCGTGACGCAGCGTCGGCGTGATGTAAACGCCCTCGTGCCCATCCTTCCACAGGCCGATAACGGGGACCTCACAGCGACCCTTAATGGCGGCAATGTCGGCAAGGCCCTGGCAGCGAATGGCGGCGGCGCCGCCGAGCTCGCAAGCACGAGACATTTGAGCCATGGTCTCGGGCGTACGAAGCGGCTCGCCCATATACGCCTGAACGCTCACGACGAGCTTGCCCTTCAGGGACTGGATCAAAGGATCAACGGACCAAGGTCCCGAT